>JAENWH010000312.1 GCA_016650135.1 Peptostreptococcaceae bacterium | reverse complement strand
TAAAAAGGCAATGCTTGCACAGTTAATGAACAGCTGGACAAAAAATCGGACTTTCTTGGGGAACCGATCAAGAAGAAAGGTTGTTTTCATCTGATTGTTCTCTGCTTCCAACAGCACCACCCCATTCAAAATTAGGAACCCATACAGCAATCTGGATACCTCTTCAGTCCAAGGTACACTGATTTTCAGAACGTACCTAAACAATACTTGAGCTAACGCCAATACTGAGATCACTACCAGTATTGAAACGCAAATTGCATCAAATGTCTTTACAGTTTTTGTATTTTTCATATGCTTTACTCCTTCATATGCAAATATAAATCCTTGACCTGCATCAATCATCACAGGAAAACTCCAAATAGTACCATCATCTCTGAACCTTAAAAACCTTAGTCTTTTATGATTTGCAAGACAAATGTTTCAGAAATTCATACACTTTTCCCTGAGTAACTGAACAAGGTAGAGTAATGGCCTCTAAACAGGTATGCAAAAAAAAGGAGGTACCATATACCATGTTCGATAGCATAAGTTTCTACACAATGGTTCATACACCCAAAAGCAGGGTTTGCACAAGCAAATGCACAAACCCTGCAAAACCATAGGTACTTCTTACAGTGAGCTAATTTTCTGCATCACTAGAGCCTTAACAACGGGATCCATAGTTTCAGCGACAGCTTTTATGCCAGGGAGTGCAGCTTTCATGAAGGCAGCTTTGTCCACAACAACAAACTTCACACCTTCAGCCTCAAGGGTTTTGCGAATATCCAGTTCATGCTTGGCAATTCTTTCGTCTCCCCAAGCAGCGCATTCTTTGGCAGTGTCGGTAAGCATTACCTGCAGATCAGCAGGAAGATTGTTGAAGAAATCAATATTGACTGTCCACTTGAACACACCCCAGATATGTTCGGTGAGTACAATATTATTGTTTACTTCCCAGAATTTATTGGTGTTGATAAGGTCCAGAGGATTTTCCTGTCCATCGACAATACCGGTCTGTAATGCACTGTAGACTTCTGCAAGTGCGATTGGTGTCGGGTTAGCACCCAGAGCCTTCCATACAGTCACCCATGAGGTAATCTCGGGAATTCTCAACTTCAATCCAGCAATATCGGCAGGTTTTGTAACATTACGGCTTGTAGTAAGGTTTCTAGCACCGCGGCTTTCGTAAGCCACAATCTTCTGATTACCACGCTCTTCCACTGATTTATTGATCATTTTGCCTACATCGCTTTCAAGAACGCTATAGGTATCCTGAAGACTCTCATAGAGAAAAGGAATAATGGTGGGGTCATACTTAGCAGCAAGCTGTCCGGTAAGGTTATCACCAAAGATAGCCATCTGAATTTCTCCGGTCTTCACTTGCTCAAGATTCTCAAGTTCAGAACCTAGCGCAGCATTCGGGAATAGCTTTACAGAAAATCTACCTTCAGAGCGCTCTTCCAATAAAGATTTGAATCTATCCAAAGCATACACTTCATTTGATCCAGTACTAGTATGAATTCCAAAGTTAATCTCATAGGTCTTACCACTCTTCTTTGTCTCTTCAGAACCACCTTGGGCTACAACGAGGCCTAAAACGACGAAAAGCATCAGCACAAACACAAGTAATTTTTTCATCTCAAAAAATCTCCCTTTCAAAATTGATTAGTTGTATGATAACCTATATGTTACGAGCTGTCAAAGTTTTTCTCTCTTTAATCTTCATTTAATAAATACTCTCATAATATAGTCTTATAGAAAACCAATATCATTAAGAGTATCTGTCTAAACAGATAAGTAGAGACTAAGGACATATTTATGTTTGTTCAGAACGAACAACCATTTTAATTGTGCATGCTAGCAAAAAAGAAGAAAAATCCAGAGCAAAAAAACCTGCTTAGTTGATGATGACCATCAATGTTTCCATACCAGAAACCTAATACCTGATTCTCCAAAAATACTTCTAATGTTCACCAAGACATCAAGATGTACCTAAATCTCCACAATGAAAGAAATCACTTGATCCCACTCTTGGGAAAGGTGAAATCCTCCTTGAAAATGCATTCATCGCAAATCAGTAAAACTAGGATTTTTTGCCGACAAGGCCCTTAAGTTCAGAAACAATGGGCAATTTCTCCATCTCACCTTGTTCATACCATTTTATCGATTGCATTGCAGATTGAGCCATCCGCATATTTGCAGCTACTGTATGAGATGCTACATGTGGTGATAGAACAACGTTCGGGAGCTCCCTTAGGTCGTTGCCCTTTATAGGGAAATAGGGTTCTTCCGCAAAAACATCAAGACAAGCTCCATAAATGGTCCCATCTACTAATGCCCTATATAGATCCTCCTCATCTATAACACCACCTCTTGCAGTGTTAACCAAAACAGTATTTTTCTTACATTTTTTTAATAGGTCATAGTTAATTATTTTTGCTGTCGATGTACTTAAGCTCAGATGTATTGATACAAAATCAGCGTCTTTTACCGCTGTTTCAAGATTAGTTGTAAAACGGTCCATCAAATCAGGAAAGGCTTTGTTACCATCTTCATTACGACCAAAAGCCACAACCTTCATGCCATATCCATATTTGGCAATTTTGGCTAAAGATCTACCAATTACACCAAATCCTATAATAGCGAGGGTCTTACCAGACAACTCTTCGCCCATTTGGGGAGCCCACCCACCTTTCCTCATTGCTTTGTCATGATCAATTATATGTCTGGAAAAAGACGCGAGCATAACCATGGCATGTTCGGCCACCGATTGATTCAATGTATTAGGAGTGTTGGCAACTAGTATTCCGAGCTCTTTGCACAATTCAATGGGAACTGAGTCATAGCCAACGCCAAGCCTCACCAACAAGGTACCAGGATTCAAGGCTCTATAGAATGCCTCAGGAAACACTTCGTGACTAATTATGAATGCGTTGACCCCTTGAGATTTCTGAACTTCGAGCATTCGTTCCCAAGCATTCTCATAAATCACCTCTTTCACCAACTGAGAAGAATCAAAAGCAATTTTCCCACGGTTGTACGTATATTCTTCAAGGTAAAGCATAGCAACTCCTTTAAAGTCAGTAAATTTTTTGTTAGTATGTGTGCAATAAAAAACTCTAGATTCACTTCCCTAATTGTAAGCCTACTTTAAAAGTGCCCAGAAGAGCAATCAAATCTTCAGTTTTACCATTCATAAGGATTTTCTTCAGATTCCATTTCAT
>JAENWH010000219.1 GCA_016650135.1 Peptostreptococcaceae bacterium | reverse complement strand
TACATTGAGTCACCAAATCCAATCGGTACGGATATAGATGGAGAGAAGGGTGAAGATTTTCCCCTTTCATTTGATTTGTTACCAAAACGGATTAAAATTTTTACGCTAAAAAATGACCAAAAAGGTTCAAACTGGTAATAGTTTAAGGAGCGAGACCAAATTTTAAAAATTTGGTCTCGCTCCTTAAACTATTTGAACTATTTAATTTTTTCAATATTACTCATCAGAATTTCTTTTGACATGGCGCCTTTTACCTGGGAAATAATATATCCATCTTTATCAATAAAAAAGGTGGTTGGAATTGCTGTAACATTATATGTATATGCGGCTTCAAGTTTTGTATCATAGTAGACAGGGAAGGTGAATCCTTGAGATTTAACATATTCACTGCCAGTTTCGATAGTTTCTCTATCACCGTCCGTCTGATTAATCATCAGAAACTGAATTCCGCCGTTCATTTCGTTATTTGCCTGATTGAATTCAGGCATTTCGCTCTTACATGGAGGACACCAACTCGCCCAGAAGTTAAGAACAATAGGTTTGCCGTAAAAGTCTGAAAGCTTGACATTATTGCCGTCAATGTCCTGTACCGTAAAATCTAAGGATATTATTTTATCCTGGTTGCCATTGCCTGACGGAATCAAATCATCTTGTCCTCCAAAGACGCCATATATGAGATAGGCACCCAGTAAAAAAACAATCAGCATGACTCCACCCAATATGGTCCTATTTTTATTACTCATAGCAATCTCCCCGCCATCATCAAAATGCCTAACAGAATTAATAGACTGCCTGAAACATAATTGATGATTTTATAGTGTTTTTTTAAGAAATCAAAAGTACTTTTTAAACTGTTTATTAGAACTGCACTTGCAATAAAAGGTATTGCAAGTCCGGCTGAAAATAACAGCAGCATAATAATACCTTTAAGAACAGAACCCTGCTGCGATGCAAGAATCAGTGCAGAACCTAAAAATGCGCTCACGCAAGGGGTCCAGCTTATCGAAAAAACAATTCCAAATAAAATTGATTTCGCCGGGGTTAAGGCAACTGTATGAATAGCCGGGTTTTTATTAAAACCAATCGAAGGCAGGTTTATAATGCCAAGAAAACTCAAACCAAAGATTACAATTATTAATCCTGAAACAAGGTTGAAAATTATTCCATTCCTTAATATAAACTGACCCAGAGTTCCTGCGAAAGCTCCTAAAGCAACAAAAACAAGTGTAAATCCAAATACAAAACCTAAGGCGTTATACAAGACTTTACGATTCGTTGTAGTATCATCACCTCCTGCAAAGTAGGAAACATACAGAGGAAGCATTGGAAGTAAACAAGGGGATATAAACGTTACTATCCCCTCAATGAAAACAATTAAATATCCCATATTTAATTTATACTCCCAATAGTGATCTTAATTCTTCTTTGCCTCTGACGCCAACAACTCTGTTAACTTCTTTTCCGCCTTTAAATACAACCATAGTAGGAATTGACATTACACTAAACTGTTGTGCCAATGCCATTTCTTCATCAACATTTACCTTGCAAACCTTTGCTTTTCCTTCAAGCTCAACTGAAAGTTCTTCTATTTTAGGACCAACAGTCTTGCAGGGACCGCACCATGCTGCCCAGAAATCTACCAGTACAGGAAGTTCGGACTTAACTATTTCGCTTTCAAAATTCTCTTTTGTTATTTTTATTGCCATGTTATGTACCTTAAACCTTTCTTTTTTTAAAATTATCATATTCTTAATATACTTTTTTATACCCAAAATGTAAGTGACTTTATCACAATTTATTGATAAATATTTTCAGCAGTGTTAAAATGAAATATCGGAATGTAAATAAGGGGGAAACATCTTATGAAAATATTGATAACAACGGACGTATATAAGCCTGTTATAAATGGGGTTGTGATTTCTACATATAATCTTTATGAGCAACTTAAGAACAGAGGACATGACGTAAAGATCCTAACCTTATCAAATACAAGAACTTCAAAAAAATCAGGGGATATTTATTTTATTGGATCTCTTCCTGTAAGAGTCTATCCCCAGGCAAGAATGACAGTTAAACCATTTCATCATTATATCAAAGAAATTATAAAATGGAAACCGGATATTATTCATACTCAAACGGAGTTTACTACAAGTCTGTATGCCCGGCAAATCGCATATAAGCTTAATATACCAATGGTACATACTTATCATACCATGTATGAAGATTACACCCATTATATTTTTCCGAGCAAACGAGTCGGTAAAAAAGTCGTTGCCTTATTTTCCAAGCATGTGTTAAGTAAAGCTGATGAAGTGATTGTTCCTACGATTAAGGTCTTAGGGGCGTTGAAATCTTACGGTGTGAAGAGAGATATTGTTGAAATACCAACAGGGATTCATTTGGAAAAATTTAAAGTAGAAATCGACCCAATTGAAAAAACAGCAATGAAAAAATTGCTTAACATTTCGGAAAAAGACAGTGTACTGGTAACGATCGGAAGACTTGGAAAAGAAAAAAATGTTGACGAACTGATTAATCTTATGAAGCCTCTTTCCGAAGAGGGTCGGGATATAAAACTTCTTATTGTCGGTGATGGGCCGGTTCGAAAGGAACTTGAAGAACATACGAGGACGCTTGGACTGGAGAAATTTATCATATTTACAGGGATGGTTCCACAGGAAGATGTTCACAAGTATTATCATCTTGGAGATATTTTTATTAGTGCTTCAACAAGTGAAACGCAGGGACTTACATATATTGAGGCAATGGCAAGCGGCTTGCCATTAATTTGCAGAAAAGACGAATGCCTTCTGGATGTGGTTGAAGATGGATTCAATGGGTTTACTTTTGAAAACGAAAGGGAGTTTATAGAAAAAATAGAATTATTGATGGATGATAAGACTACGCTGGCACTTTTTAAAAAAAATGCGGTCGTTAAGGCTCAAAAATTTTCAGTAGAAGAATTTGGCCGGCAGGTGGAGGAATTATATATCAGAGTAATCAACAAAAGACGCAAGTAATATAAGAAGGGGGTGAAAAAATGGAAAATGAAAATACATTTGAAAAGAATTTCACGGAAAATTTTGTTGAAATCGTTAAAAATATAATATTCCTTCTTAACAATAAAAAATATGTAGCGGCAAGAAATGCGCTATTGAGAAATAATGAAGTCGATATAGCGGAAATTCTGGAAGAAGTTCTGGAAGCACTTGGAATTGAAAAAACTGTGATTATTTTCAGAACCCTCCCGAAGGATGTTTCTGTAGAAGTTTTCTCCTATTTACCCGTAGAAGACCAGGTTGCCATTATTAATGTTATTACAGATAAGGAAATCAGGTACATTCTTGATGAACTTGATTTCGATGATATGATTGACGTACTTGAGGAATTGCCGGCAAATCTTGTTGATAAAATTCTTGAAAAAACACCAAAAGAGGAACGAAAACTAATCAACACCTTCTTGAATTACCCGGATACATGTGCGGGCAGTTTGATGACGCCATACTATATCAGTTTAAACAAGGATATGACTGTTGAACAGGCATTGGCTCATATTAAAAATGAAGGAATGGACAGCGAAACCATTTACACCTGTTATGTGAAAGAAAAAGGGAGAAAACTGCTTGGAATAATATCCCTCAGAACTTTAGTCATTTCTGAAAACAACGCTAAAATAAAAGATCTGATGCATGAGGATTTTGTATGTGTAAATGTCCATGATGACCAGGAAGTGGTCTCGGAAGCATTTAAAAAATATGGTTTTCTTGCAATACCGGTAGTGGATGATGAAGATAGGCTGGTAGGAATTATTACAGTTGATGATATTCTGGATGTTATAGAAGAGGAAACAACTGAAGACTTTCAGAGAATGGCTGGTGTTATTGACTCGGGTGATGCAGAATATCTGGATATAAGTGTTTGGAAACATGTGAAAAACAGGCTTCCCTGGCTATTTGTGCTGATGTGCTCGTACGTGATTACAGGAGGCATTATTTCGAGTTTTGAAAATGTTTTATCTCAGGTAATTTCACTGGTTGCTTATCTCCCAATGCTAATGGGTACTGGAGGAAACTCCGGATCTCAATCAGCAACTCTTGTGATACGTGGCATGGCTCTTGGAGACGTTGAACTGAGAGATGCAGGCAAAGTACTTTGGAAAGAGGTAAGAGTAAGTTTTATTATTGGCGTGATTTTAAGCCTGCTTAATTTTGCCAGAATTTGCTGGCTGGATGGAGAGGGTCCGTGGATTGGGCTTGCGGTTTGTGCCTCAATGTTAATTATCGTGATGGCAGCAAAAAGTATTGGAAGTATGCTTCCGATGGCAGCCAAAAAAGTTGGAAT
>JAENWH010000400.1 GCA_016650135.1 Peptostreptococcaceae bacterium | reverse complement strand
GGCGGTGGTGCTAACCACCGTTTCTCGCAACCGAACACGGCACTTGAGGCTCACTGTCAACCCATTAGAAATCAATTTACGGTAATTATGTAAACTGGCTCTCGCAGTACACTCGTGGCTCAATCACGAAATATTATTCAAGTAAAGAACCGCTTTATTTATGGTATTTCTGAAAACATATCTACGGATGACGAAGGTGTAAGATTAATTACAAAAGCATACTTATTGAATCTTTATCCGGCAAAATTTAGTGACCGTATCGACAAAATAATGCAAAATTTAACTTACCATTTTGAAAATATTGGGGATAGGATAGAGATTAATGTTTTTTATGACCATGAAATCGAGTTTTATAAGACACTTTTATTTATCGATATAGCTGATTCTGAAAATGGCAAGAAGGAAATGATGAGAATTATAGAACAGTTGACATTTATGAACTATTTGACCTTAGTTAGAACGAATAACATGACAGAAAATATTTATGAAGAGTATAAATTTGCCATAAATGAACAGGTAATAACTCAAGCTTTAGAAAAAAGTAGAAGATAAGCAATTAAGATACAGAGCAAAGCACGCATTGAAACGGGCTACCTCTGCTTACTTACCTAGCTTCTATATAATCTAAGTTTAAGGTCTAGGCAATCTGTTGCGTATAATAAAGATAGTTTTTAGTATATTTTGAATCTTATCAACACAAATAACTCTTTCAATGACAATATTTTCAGTATTCGTGCATATATTATCACTTACATAAAACACTTCTATTTCATGCCCATCAGTTTTAATAATTGCAAATAACATGCTGACACAGAATATCGCATTATGTTTCAATAGAGTCTAATTTAATTTTGAAATGTTTCATTACATTATTTAATATATTACTGAAATATTTTCAGCATAATTCGCAAAGGTATACTCTAATGCAACACAAGATTAATTATGTCTTTATAGTATGGCCATAAGTTTCGGAATCCAATGTATCATAAATGTTATATAATACTATGTTACATTTTTTGGCTAAAACTGTCTATTCCTTCATGATTTTGATATCATTTCCATATTTTAATTTTGTTACATTTAGGTATAGTTTTTTGTTACATTCGTAACTGCCACCAAACCTTTATGTATGGAGTAATATCTAATAATAGCTTGTTATATATAAATTATAAATGTTATATCAATTTATTGTAAAATTAGCACCAATTTAGTAGGCACCATTTTTTTCAGGGTATGAAAAACTAATGACCAAAAGCAACACTTTCTGTTTTAGACTTTAGAATCCATTAAAATCCGGGCAAAAATTAGGCTGTCCACTTTTAAGGGTTCGTTTCAGTTTGATGATATATTCCTTTTTATCCATTATTTTATTCACTCCCTTTCAAGACGCTCTCATATGTGGTATTACAAATAAACACGTCCTTTACAGTGTGGGCAACTGTACCATCCATTCTGAAAAGGTGTAAGAGATATTGATAATTTTTCAGCTTCCCAACAATGCATACAATATGGTCCATGCTCTTGTCCATCAATATTCTCAAATACTGCACTTCTGTTTTTATTATAAACCATATTCTTATCTCTATTTATTATAGCTAATAACTTTGTATATTCCTCTTTTAATTTAAAATTTTCTTGCTGCATACTTTGCATTTCCTGTTGAAGATCGAGCAATTGTCCTTGCAGCTCAATATTCCCCGCTTTTTTTGCGATAGAAATAGAATCTTTCAATGCTTCATACCATCCCATTATAAAATCCTCTTTTCATAATTTTAATATGTTATAACGTTTACAAAGTACTTTTTTATTATTGTACAATTCGATTAATTATATCCCGCACCTTTGATTTCTTTATTTATTTTCGCCCTCGCGAGCAAAATAAGCAGTATATTTGTCTGCTTTTCCTTTACACTTTTCTACTGGATATTTTTTGCCATTTACAAATAGTTTTTCTCAATTGCTTTAATTTCCAGTTTATGACTCAGTAGTAGTAAATAATTCATCACATCCACTATTTCTTCTTCAATTTTCTTTTGATTATCCTTAGACAATTCAGCTATATCTTAATCTGTTTTCCACTGAAAACATTCTAGCAATTCACTTGATTCAATACTTATTGAAATCGCCAGTTCTTTAGGCGTATGAAATTGGTCCCAGTCTCTATCTTTGCTGAACTCAATTATTTTCTTTGTTATTGGCTTTTGAAAATTCCCATTCTGATTTTGTTATGTTAGAAGTTACTCTAAAATCTCAAGATTTTCTCCTGCATAAATATTATCAAGATTCAGTTCCAATGCTTTCTTGTAAGCAATTTTTGCTCCCTCATAATCACTCTTAGCTTGCAAAATAGTACCTTTCATATTATATAAATCAGATAATGCTATTTCATCCGTTTGCTTTGTAATCCCTACAATTGTATATT
>JAENWH010000232.1 GCA_016650135.1 Peptostreptococcaceae bacterium | reverse complement strand
GCTCTTACACAGCCTCTGTCGTCAGACAGGGGCCGGGTGTGTGCCCTTTTCTATTCAAGAACCAATATACTGGAAGGGTTGGTCATACTGATAGGGTGTATTTGGTTTGATGCTCACGGAGCGGCTGAGGATCCCGTCCCCCTAGTAGGGGAAAAGCTAAAAAAGAACGGGGACCCCAGGAAACCTTCCCTTTCAGACCCTCAGAACCTGCGTTAGCGCTACAAAAAGTATAAGGACGAGATACTTCGATTTGCCACGGACTTTAATGTACCGGTATCTAATAATCGCGCTGAGCGTGGTTTTAGAGTGCTTAAACTAGCATATAATGTATTCGGCTGTTTCAGAACCGCAGAAGGTGCAGATGATTTCTCTATGATGCAGTCTATTTTAGATACAGGCCGCAAGCAAGGATTCTCACCAAAGGACATCGTTTCCAGCGTCTTCAAGGAAAACTATCTGGACATCTTTAACGATAAGTGCCGGGGGATTCTGTTGGCAAATGGGGCTATTCCTGCCCTAGTGTAGAAGGTACGACTAAACAGTTACAACGTTTCTACATATTCTATTCCAGGCAAATCTACTATATAGGTTTTACATTTAAATGCCATTCCCTCAAATACCAGTAAATGGAAGCCTTTTAATTATTTTCTTTACTATTGTGTTAGGTCGGCTTACAAAATGCTGTCTAACAACACTACCCAATTCAGAAAGGCCTTCAATCTGTAGTAGAATTTTTCGTTCTATCCCACTCGATGATGTGATCCCTGTCACTCCATCAAAATCTACATATACAATTTTTAAACTCATCTATTTATCCTCAATTTTTCTATATTATCAAATTACCATTCTTATTAGCATCAATAAATAAATCACACAAATACCAATAAATCCAATCATTATTAAAGCATTATCAACTATTACCATAGATGTATTTTTAATTTCCATGTCTATCAAGATATAATTTCGTCTATAGATTAATGATGATATTACAGGAATTATACAAACGAAATACATATCCAATCCACGTAAAACAACTGGAAGAAATGAGAAGAATACTGCAATTATACTTCCAATGAAAACAATATTAAATATTTTCTTCTGTATATAAGTAAAATGTCTTTTCTTTGCAATTGTTGCTAAAAAGAAAAATTGAAGTAGAAAAAATAAAATGGATAGCTTAATCGGAGAATTTTCAATACTCGAAATATCTAAATAATTATTTATGTAATTTCTTATTAGATTGAATACTGGTACCTTGTCGAATATGATATTTAACAAGATAAGAAGATCATTATTAAAAAGATTGGTTATTTTCGTTATATAAAGTAACAGTAAAAATATTGAAGCATTTAAATATACTTTCTCTGAAAAACTAGGAATAAAATTGAATAACAAAATTGCTAATACCATAATTATTCCTGAATCATGAAAAGCTATACATAAAAATGAGAAAATAATCGCAAATAAGAATTTTTTTCTAATTATAAAAGTTAAACTTAATAGTCCGAAGGAAATTGCAAGCCCTGCACGTAGCGCAATTGCCGTATACATAATACCAAAATAGGGAAGAAATATTAATAATAATGGAATAATTCTAATTTTTTTGAGTTCTGTATCTAGACTTAATGAGATCAAAGATAAAAGTGAGTAGATATATATATATAAGTTAAGGCTACCTATTATAAAAAAATAGAATCTATATGAATTAATAAAATAATCAATAATTTTTGTAAGATTTATAAACCAATTTTCGTATCCTAATGGATTTTTTCCGATTTTCCAAATCATATCATATTTATCAATCGAATCAAAAAGCATCATATACGGTTTTGAATCAGGAAAATTATCAGGTCTAAATGTAATTATTAGTAAGAAAAAGATTATAAACAAAAATCCAATAATTTTATCAATGCTTCTATTAAACTTTATAGTTATTATTGAAATAATCATTAAAACTATATAATAAATAATTAATAATGGAATAATATTTGTTTGCATCTACGTTCTCATCCTAAAATCTGTGCAATTTATAGTTAGGTTTAGTATATCCAACCATCTGTTTCGGGTATTATCATATTTAATTTCAATGTTCACAACTTAAGGAATCCCGAGGTTTGAGTCCCCCCTCAAGCCTTATTTAATTGTATTTGTTGCAATAAATTAAGACTATTTTGCCTTTTGTTATATAATAAAAATATCATTATTGTATAACTGAGGCCACTCATGAAAATATTTGCCCGCACCTGGTTCCATCGATTTGACGCAGCATTCCTAAACCCAGACCTTCTTGCCAAAGCAAGATTAGAAGCCTTCCCTAGGGCATTTACCCGTGAGCGTAAGTTGAACTTCTCTAGCA
Source organism: Peptostreptococcaceae bacterium (assembly GCA_016650135.1). The sequence goes on along the minus strand of JAENWH010000232.1, from coordinate 1,772 downwards.
CAGTCCTTACAATACTTGATGTCGGGCGTGAGTCCACCAGCTTGAAGCTGCACAGGATGACCGACTATTTCAAGAAGCCAGGGAAAAAGATGAGCGCGACACAACAAGCCTTCAGCAAGGCAAGAAACCAGATTTCCGAGTATCCGCTTAGGGCCCTCTATGAACAGCAGATCGAGGACGAGTACCATGGCTTGATGGGCGAGCTCCCTGCCCGCAGTGATGACGGGTGGACATACCTTGCCATTGACGGGACCAAGATAGCCCTTCCCAACCTTCCTGAACTGAGGCAGAAGTATTTCCTCATCGGAGCCAACGCGTCTTCCCCTACCGCTCTGGGGTCCTGCCTGTACGATATCAGCAACAACCGTCTGATAGATGCGGCTTTCTCATCCAAATATGATGAACGGTCCTGTGCAATTTCCCATATGAAAAGGTACGAGGAATTGCGCCCTGGGGACAAGAAAAGCATGTTTACCTTCGACAGGGGGTATCCCTCCATTGCTCTCATACAGGAATTTGAGAGAATGGGGATGATATACCTCATGCGCTGCAGGACAAAATTCAACTGTGAGATCGATGCGCTTCCTGTCGGATGTGACACCACTGTGACCATCGAGGGGTCGGTCATCCGAGTCATAAAGTTTGAATTGAGCTCAGGCCAGGTGGAGACTTTGATCACCAATGATACCGAGCACAAGACCGAAAATTTCAAGCGGTTGTACTTCATGAGGTGGGGTGTGGAATGCTCCTACTTGCTTCTAAAGAACCGATTCCAGCTGGAGAATTTCACCGGCAAGACAGAAAACACCCTCAAGCAAGACTTCTGGGCGACCATACTCGCCTCCACAATGCTCATGGTTCTTGAAGAGGATGTAGATGAGCAGATTCGTAAGGAAAGGGAAGATAAGGGCAACAAGTATGAGTATCAGGTTAACCGGAACATATTCGTCGGCATCATGCGTGACGACCTCATCCATGCCCTTACAGCAAAGACGCCAAAGACCCTGACATTGAGGATGAATAAGATTATTCAGAGGGCTGTGAGGTTCGTCTGTCCCATAAAGCCAGACAGGACAGTACCGAGGGCAGAAAACAAACGGAAGACCAAATTTCATCATAACCACAAGTCAAATTGTTAATATTTGATGGATACCGGCCACTATTTGCCGCAATCACAACCACTCCCTTAGCTAGCTTTTATCTGATGTTTCCCCAGCTGTTTTTGATACAGTATAAATACCCAAATAGGGAAATACCTACGATCATTTGGGAAAAGTACTTGATTAAACACATTCAGGGCTCATCATGGCTTCTCGGTACGATTCTGCAACCCAGAGAGCGGATGGGAAAAGGAGCTGCCGAAAATAAAGTGGGCGCCATACGAAAGAACCGGTTTGTTCTCCTGCCCGAGTTCGATGACCTGCATTAGTTTAACCTGAAGTTGCTGCAAGAGGCAGTAGCCTGTAGGGATAAGATGCATTACAAGAAACATATCCCAATAGGAGAATTGTTTGAGCAGGACAGAGTAGCCCTTTTGCCATTACCTCACCATCGTTTTGATGTCTGTCGGGATGTGTATATCAAGGCAAACGGGTATGAGAAGGTGAGAATCAACGGAGACAATCTGCAGGTCGGCAGCTTTCACTGTGAACTTCCTGTGATTTTTACCACTCAATAGAAGAATCAGCTAAATAATATTCTTTTAAACCTCAGAAATGCAACAAGTTCTGAGGTTTTTATTGCCTTTTACTAAGATATCTGGAGGCCACATG
>JAENWH010000107.1 GCA_016650135.1 Peptostreptococcaceae bacterium | reverse complement strand
TTTGTATCTGGACGGGCAACTTGCGGCAGAAAGCGGCACGGTTTCCAAAGTGGTGAACAAGATTTTCACCGTTCCAAAGTCTCAAATATACCCGGTAACGATTGGGGAGCGGGCGCCCCATGAGATAATCATTGAGGTGGCGACCGGCAAGTTTTCCGGTCTCTATATGACACCGGTAATGGGGGATTACAAACAGACAATGACCGAAATAAGCAACCGGAATATAATACGGTTTATCTTGTTTGGCATCGCTCTGTTTGCTTTTTTTGATTTACTGGTTATGTATGTTATGGTTGCACGCAGAAAACTTCATTCCTCCTGGATGCCGGTGATGATTCTGTTTTTGCTGATCCGAATTATGCTGACGTCTGAGTTTTTCAGTATCTGGCAGCATTCTTTGTTTTTCAGCCTTTCCTATGAATCTACAAATGAAATGATGTATCTGGCCACCTTCACGGTAAAATATCTGTTGATCTATCTTTTTCAGGAGCAGTGCGGCATTCAGTTTGCCAGGAAGGAAAAAATGGGATTCCTGATATATTATGTCTGCCTGTATCTTCTTTACCTGATGATACCGGATGATTTTTATAATCAGTATTTCTCCCAACTGATTCCCACCCTCACCTTTGCATTGGACATTTATTTTTTTGCCAAGGTGTACAAGGGCAGAAATACCATGAGCAAGTATGGGATGCTGGTTTGCTGGTCGGCAGTACTGGTTATTGCAGGCCTTGCAATCGACAGTTATTACCTTGGCGGCAAAATATACATGGATGTGTCCCTGATGTTACTTACAACTTTTACTGTTTTTTCCCTTATCATGCGGTGGGTCTATTCCATGCGCATGGGAGATCTTTATGATGATTTGACAGAATCCTCCGTCATGCTTGATTATGCGAAAAATCAGATTCAGTATCAAAAGGATTATTACGAAGCCCTCAGTATGCAGATGAATGACATACGGGAGATGAAACATGATGCCCGCCAGTTTCTCGGCGTAATGAGCAGACTTGCTGAAGAAAAGAAGTATAAGGAGCTAAAGGAATTTTTAAGTGAATATGAAGAGAAAACGGACACCGATGAACTGCCGGTATTTTGTGAAAATGTAATAGCCAATTCAATGATTGGGTATTACTGGCTGCAGGCCAAAAAACAGAACATACAGTTTGTAAGCCGGTCGAAAATCAGCAGAAAGACAGTTATGCAAGACGGCGATCTTTGTATTGTACTTGGAAATGGGTTGGAAAATGCCATTGAAGCCTGCAGAAAGTTGAATGAATCTGAACCCAGGTTTGTATCCATAGAAGCAACCACGATAAACAGCCAGTTCCTTCTGAAAATAAGAAATTCTTATAATGGGGAGCTGGACATTGCAGACGGCAGTATTGCTTCAACGAAAGGATCGATATCCCATGGACTTGGCATCCACAGTATGGAGAAAGTGGTTGCAGCATATGAGGGGTTTATAAAGATGGAGCATGACGAAAAAGAATTTGTATTCATGGCGTCTGTTCCGGAAAAATAGAAATAAGCAAAGCAGGATTGAATTGGCAAGATTATATTTATAAAATTGACTGAAATTAAGAGGTGTCACTGAAATAAAACCCAGGGATTGCCTCTTTTTTATGTCAATTTCGCTCCTGGAGGTGTCAATTTCGAATTTCTTGTTTTTTGTGTTTTTATTTCGTATAATAATTTCGTGCATTAAATAATAACAGGTCTTGAAATATGAATAATAACAAGGTACGAATTAAGGCTGGTTTAATAGAGTGTGTCCGCTGAATAATTGGATTAGGCAACGATGGCATTAAAAAAGGAGGAAAAATTATGATTTACTGGTTTACCCAGGCACATAAGTGTGATTCTACGATGAAAGAGCGAAACAGTAAAAGCATGATCGATTTTTATTCAAAACAAAAAATTGAGAAGTTATATCCGGATGGAGGCTTTGAGGTAATAGGAGAAATTGGTAATATAAAAAAGAAGTATCCAGGACAAGACATCATCATGACAAATGCCTACAAGCAGATTCCAATATTCCCAAGGGGAAGCCTGAAATATCCTTTTGAATGGATTGTGGGATATGCGGAGGTGGATAAAGAATTATACGTGGCTGTGATCCGGAGTTATCTGCCGGTATTTAAATAGATTCAATTGCAAAACAATTTTCATTAGTTAATATTTTGGATTAAATCCATAAAACAGGAGGGAATATGATATGAAAGGAAGAAAAGCACTATCATTTATTTTAGTCATTGTACTAACATTAGGAAGTTTTACTACTATGTCTTTTGGAGCCACTGCAAGTACCACAGAAAGTTCTGGTGTTAGGTACGAAATTGAGGTGGCCGTTGACCCAAGTAATACTAATATTAATTACAGTAATTTGGAAGCAGATTTAAAAAGTAAAGTTGTAAGTGAATTTAACAATTTATATGGAAGCAGTTCAGATTATACAATATCGCCGGATTCTGTGGTAATCAATTTCGTGCAGCCGAGCAATATAGAGACATCAAATGAAGAGGCATGGGATATTTATGATCATTATTATAGCCCGACCTATGAGTTAAGCTCAAAAACAACGGATGATGAGAATGATCTTTTAACTCTAGCTAATAGAGAGGGACAACCGTTTTATTATTATAGAGAAACATCTTATTATAATGATGGGAAGTTTTATACTTCTGAAAACGTTGGTAATGATAAAGTTTATTTAAGAGATAAACATATATATCCGAATGGAAGTAGAATCACTTTTATGGGGTATGGAGACCCTGGTATGAATGATTTTATGATTTACCCAGACCAAAATACACAAGATAAAACGATAGATTATACAATATATGAGAATTCTATTTTATTGCATACTTTTGAAGGAGCCGGTTTTTTGATCAATGCTGGTATAAGTGGTGGAGCAATTAGTGGATATATTCTTTATTCGAATTATAAAAATAAGAATATTGAATTGTATAAAGTTGATGGATTGGATGTTGATTTTTTTCATAGCAGAGTTTCTGACTCTACAGCTAAAGAATGGCCATTATCAAGTTTTATAACCAGACCGGAAGTTACAAAAGAGGATACAAAACCATCAAAATTAACATCAATAAATATTAAAAATATTAGAATTGAAGTGTCAAATGATAAAATTTCATATTATGAAATAAATCCAAACACATTAGCTGAATCCGTTGTTTACGACGATTATGCAATAACACCTACAGGTATCAGTGGATATGGACCATTGGTTTCATATACTGGCGTTGGACATTCGTGTACACAACTTTCATCATTTGTATTTGAAAACATTAATATAAATAGCAATGCAACAAAAACATTCGACCAAAAAATTCTTGAACCAAAATGGCATGAGGGGGCGATTCATGCGCTTATCAATATTGATAATAGTGGAATAGTAAATTTTGACAATAACAATTCAAGAACAGAAATGGTAATGAAACTTATTGATGATGATGTTAATTATATAGGTTGGGGAGACTCCTCTCACGAAGATCAGGAAATGAGTTTTATTAAAGAAAACAACAACAAGGGAATCTTCGTAAATACAAGTACGAGTGCCGTAAATTTTAGTGATGGTACCACTGTAGGGGCTATTGGTTACAATGAACAAGTTACTAAAATAGCAAAATACTTGGTAGGAATGATTGATCCAGATTTGACAAAAGTACCAGTAGTTAAAATTGCATACAATGGAACAACATTATCAAGCATATCAACAGATCCTAATAATGGCACAATTGTAGAAGAGAATTGGAGCATAAAAGAAGCCGATTCGCCAGATTGGCAAACAACGACAGATGTAGCTATAGTAAATACTTCACTCGCAGCTATGAAAGTAGTTACCGGTACAAGTAAAAATATTTTAGTTCAGTTAGTTGTTAAAGATGATCAAAATTTTCTAAGTAGCCCTGATGTTATTTACTTATCAAATGATCAAACGGTAAAACCTATAGCAGCATTTACTATAGATGAGTCATTGGACTTAGAAAATTCCTCGACAACTTCAATCACTCCAGATGATTTGTCTTTTGATCCACTATTTTCGCAAAGATCTTTATCATATAGCTGGAAAGTATATAATGAAATGGGCCAATTAAAGAGATCAGAAACTGGAGATGAACCAGCATTTGATTTTGCAGGATTGCCGTCAGGAAGATATGATATATCATTAACTGTATCAGGTAATTCAATTGAATCAAATACATTTACCCAAACACTGAATATAATTGATACTGTAGCACCATCTTTAAATGTTGGAATAACAGGAAATAGTACAAATGCCACTGCTACATTCAAGATAACTGACAATGGGTCAGGTCCTGACAGTTATAGAATAACAACTACAGCAGCGGGAACAGCGGGAACAAAGACAATAGGGCCATGGGTTCCTGCCGTTGCGTCTAATACTATTACAAAAACTTATACATTTAAGCCAAGTACTTTACAAGGGATGGCAATAGAAGTCAAAGATGGCTCGGGAAATACAGTAATTTACAACGTTAATTTTGATATACCATTAATTTCATACACTCCTAATGGAGGCAATATATTCACAAACGACTTGGCTAACAATGATATTACGGTTGAAGTTTCAAACTTGATTTCTTCAACTATAAGCAATTGGATTTATATATGGTCAACATCAAGTGATTATGTTGGGGATAGTGTCATGATATCAAACGGAACAAGCAAGGGATCAATTAGTAGATCTGTTGTAGCAACACCAGGTAATTTAGGAGATTATTATTTACATGTTTATGCAATAAACAGTGATGACACCATAAGCTCCGGAGTTTCGGAGGAATATACTTTTGGAGTTGACAACACATCACCAGCAGTACCTAAAATTGTGATGACTGATAGTGATAATGATAAATATACCCCTGGAACCTGGACTCCTTTGACAGTTACTGTGACGCTATCAAATGATGATGATAATGGTTCGACGATTGTTCATAAATATAAAATAAAAGAAGATTCGGGTTGGACGACTGGAGATGCAATAACATTTTCTACTGACGGGGTGTACAATTTCATCTATAAAGCAGTAGATTCAGCCGGTAATGAATCTTCAACAGCGACAGCTATAATTAAAAGAGGAGATTATACAGAACCTATGACTTTAACCTCGAATAATACAGCTGTAGGCAGGGACAGAGCAACTTTGACGGGGGAAATTCTCAACCTAGGTACTTCAGGAACCTTGTCGGAGTATGGATTTGTTTATAGCAATACTAGCAATCCAAGTACAGCAAACAGTAAAGTGACGCTAACAGGGCTTACTGGAGCAGGAATTTTCAATACTGAAATTACTGGATTATATAGTAATACAACATATTATTGTAAAGCTTATGCAATAGATAGTGATGACACTTACTATTCAGATCAAATCACATTCAAAACCGATAGAAGGAGGTCAACTCCTCTAGTGGTTACAGATTCAGGAATAACAACTGAACCCGGCATTGAGGGCCCTATTGCAACTGAACCAGCCATTGACAATAATGGCGCTGCAGTTTCATTTGCTGATGTAGGTAACACGAGATGGTTTTATGAAGCAGTTGAATATACTGCTGAAAAGGGATTGATGGTAGGTATTAAGCAAAACGACGGGACTGTTATATTTGACCCATTGAGTGAAACCAGCAGAGGAATGATTGCAGCTATTCTTTATCGTTTAGAGGGGCAACCAACTGTAATTGGAAGAAGTGATTTCTCGGATGTAAGAGAGGGATCTTGGTACGACAATTCTATAGCCTGGGCAGTTAAAAACAATATTGTTGATGGTTACTTAAATGGTACTTACGCCCCTACTAATAATATAAGCAGACAAGAGTTAGCTTCTATACTTTACCGATATTCCGAATATAAAGGATACAACCTAACAGCTAACGATGATCTTGGATCATTTGCAGATGCAATAGAGGTGTCAAATTGGGCACTACAAAGTGTAGAATGGGCAGCAGGAGCAAAACTGATCAGCGGCATAACACCAACCCTGTTAGATACTAGAGGCTTTGCAACTAGAGCCCAAGTAGCGGCTGTACTAATGACATTTACCAAAAATGTTGCTAAATAGGGGCTGCTTGAAAAATCAGACTTGATTTAAAGGTAAAAACAGGATGGACAGGCTTCTGCAAACGCAGAAGCCTTCAGCCATCATTTGACAAAAGGATTAAAAGCGAGGAAACCTAAATTGAAATTTATGAGTTATTATACTAGCATAATAAAGAATGTCCTCGGATATGACTATGTATTCCTGATGGCAAAAATTTTTGTCTTTGTTGTTTTCCGATTTCGTGGAATCAAGAAAAAGACTCTTTTAATCAGACAAAACCTGATAGCACGTAAAGAATTTTACCAGGAAAAAACAGTATGGATGTTCGCCCGAATATTTGTCTTCTTTTTAAAGGGAATTTTGAAAATTCAGAGAAGGGCATTCCCTGAACGCCGATTCTCAGCCGTGCTAATCGGCATCTTTATTATTTTCATCCTGACGCCTGTGATTTTCTTCGTTGAGGCGGCT
>JAENWH010000079.1 GCA_016650135.1 Peptostreptococcaceae bacterium | reverse complement strand
TTTCAACCTGTCTGGTATTCATGAATGTCTCCTGTAGAACATCTTCATGATACAACAATAGGTCAATAGTATATAGAAATCAAGTAAGAGATTGTATATGGTCGGTAAATGGGTAAGTTATTCTTTACTCATCCCTTACCAGGCTTTTTCTATAGGATTTTAATCACCATTAAACGTTCGTTTACGCTAGGGTATTATTTGATAATTTTTTTTACTTATGTTCAATAGCTGAGCTAAGCTCAGTCTTCACTTGATATGCTAAATTTCGCATATTAGAATCAACTGTTATGTTATTATTATGAACTAAGGCATTTCTAAATTTGATTAAAGTTAATAATTCTTCTAATAATTTATGGGTAATAATCTTGCTATCATATAACAAAAATGAAATTTTACTATTTGAAAAATTTTTTCTATTATATTTTGAAAAAGACTGAATATTTGGCTTGTTCAACTTTTCTATATTATTATTGAAATATTCTTTTAACATGTTCTCTACTGATATAAAATCTCTCAAAAATCTTTCATAATTTCCAGGTTCTACTTTATCCTTAGATATATATTTCGCATCATCCTCGGAGACATATTCCTGTTTATTCTTAGATATATTTTTTGCATCATCCTCGGAGAAGTATTCCTGTTTATTCTTAGATATATTTTTCACAATTGTCTTACTAACTTTTTTTATTTTATTTGGGTCTAATATGACAATGACAAATGTAATAATTATAGCAATCGCATGTATTATAAGTATAAAGGTTATATTTAAGAAAGTTATAAAATACTTATAATTATTATCAAATCCCAATAAAATCATGAGGCTAAAAAGAATAGCAATAAAAACAAATATACTCATAAACCAGGTTATTTGATAAGTTTCTTTTTTAATTAGAGGAATAATATCTTCATAGCTACTATCTTCTTGCTCTTTCTTGTCCAAAGAATTTGATATAAAAACAAATCCGGCAACTGATAATCCATACATACTTCCAATGACTTGCGAAGAGGCTGAAAAAACATACATGATTTGTATCTCGCTTAAAACAAATAATATTATATTTTTTGATTTAGCAAAGAAATAAATTAGAATCATAATAAGGGTAGAAATTGAATAAATGAGAACAAATTTATTAGTAATAATAGAACATAGCTTTTTCAAGAAAATCCCTTTTTATTTAATAAAAACTTAATTTTAACATACAATACTCTACAATGTAACACCAATTACACTATGTTGATACAAACATGAATCTGAGTTCAGATCTTAACACAACTTTAGGTGGACAGTAAGACTATATGTCCGCCTGTGGGTAATTATTTACCTAATTATGTACCTTCCTCGTTAAAAAAAACAGCATATCACAATCATAAAACTATAAAACTTTTCTTTATTCTAATCATATATAAAATACCATAATCATATTACTCAGTTCAGTTGATGCTAGTTGATAATAGAGAAAATTCAAAAGAATCCTACTATCTTGAAGTGATACGCATACATTCATACCTAAATAGAAAACGACATATTTAGGAGAAAATGCTTTGCAATACCAAACTGCGCTTTCTTTGTTAATGGAAGAAAAACAAATTTCTATAAAAACTCTTGTCAATCAAACCAGTATTTCTGAACGTTGGCTTGATCAGATACTTAAGAGTGCTAGTTGGAATCCTTGTGTGAATACCGTCCTTAAGATATCTGAAGCCCTTAAAATTACTGCTATTCAGTTTGTAGAGTTTACTGAAACAAGGAAACTTCATAAAACAGACTATCATTCCGTACAAATTACTCCTACTGAGATATCCTCAACCTTAAAGACTATTCGTCTTCAAAAAGGGCTATCACAGTCCGATTTGGCAAAGTTAACTCAGTTCCAATTAAGTTCGATAAGTTTACGTGAAAATGAACGGTATCAAAGCTACCCAACTCTATTAACCCTAGAAGTCTACTGCAAAGCTTATAACATATCAGTCTCTTCGTTTTTAACATTAGCAAACAAAATTCCACAAAACATACAGGAGGCAACCTTATGAATTCTCTTTCAAGAAAAGAAATCAATGTCCACTATGTTTCTTTTTTTGTAATATGCCTGAAGTGAAACAGGGTATTTCTTGCCTTCATCTATATACGTTATAGGCAAGGTGCAATCCATGAAACCAATCGAATTCATTTCCAGAGGGACTCTTAACCAACTGTTGGACGAACAGGTACAGAAGGAACTTCAGATTTTATGCGATGCAGCAACAGAGAAGCCATTGGAATTACTCGGTGGTGGTCCCCTAACAGATTTGGATAGACAAGCCTGGGAGAATGCAATTGCTAGACTTACGCATACCAATCATAAAGCGCTCAGACCAAGTAAACCCTTCCCTGCATTTCTGGACCAAATGAGAATATTGACCATAAAGGAGGTGGCTGATATGTTCGGTTTCGATTTATTGGGGTTGATCCAATTCATTGAAAATTGCCCAGAAGTTATCCCCACTCTGGCCATCGGCGATTGGGTTGCTTTTGATCGAGATACGTTTGTAAGGTGGTACGTCGGGGAATCAGTTTCAAGCTAATAGGAATCAAATGTGTAGAGTCATATTGTAATTGTTTGGACCTTCGAAGTATCTAGCCATATTGATAACTAGATCGATTCCCTTTTCAAGACTCTCCAGGTAGTATGACCGGCTGTTGTGTGGTATTGATGTTAATTGTCACTTCATATTGTGCTATAGTTACAATCATCAGGAGAGATTAAATTCCTATGATCAATGAAGAGTTATTGGTTGAGTTTCTAAGAAAAAACTTTCGAACCCATCTTGAAACTGAGTATGCTCAGCTTAAATCAAAATCTCTAATCTTGAGTAATACTTTCTATATCCATCGACATAATATTGGTATTAGTTTTTTGATGCATTTAAAAGTGAACATACAATGACACTCTGTAGGGAAAAACTTGAGGAGTATCTGGCTACTGTTCGAAAAGTGAAAAAACCTAGCAACGACTCATATGGCTACTTGCAGTCTATAAGTTTGCTGAAAGAGTATATCGACAAAACTTATGGTGGAGTTGATAACCTTTTAAACAGTAAGGCGTTGTCTTTGAATAAAAATAATCATGAACAAAACAATAGAAACAGAAGTGCACACAACCACAAAGGAACCCATTTGACCAAAACCACAATTCTGAATCCTAACGAAAATGAGCTACAGGAATATTTAAGGAAATGGAATAATCTTGAAAGTGTTACTATTCATGAGAGGGCATTTGATAATTTATTCCTCAAAACCTATCCCAATAACACAGAAATTGATGAAGTGCTCATTAAAGTAATTTCCCTCAATGCTTTCTACAGTACAAACATATTCTATCCTTACACAGTTGCACAACACATTATTACTCTGGATATAGATAAAAAACTCTATGCTAAAGATATTTCTTTGGTAGAGGAAATAGCAAAAGTAACTATGGATAATGGCAAAGTAAGAAAACTCTATTCCTTTGCTACGAAATATTGCAGTCGTCATAAGCCACTAGTCTACCCTATTTATGACAGCTATATAGACAAGGTATTAAAACATCTTAGAGACCATGATAACTTTTATATGTTCAAAACAGAGGACCTAAAAGATTATATCAGTTTCAATGACATACTTAAGAGGTTCAGAGAGTACTATAATCTAGAAACTTATTCGGTGAAGGAGATTGACAAATATTTGTGGTTATTGGGAAAAGAGAAACTTCCAAATAAATATTAAGGATAGAGAGTAACGGTATGGCAAAAAGAATATGTCCTAAATATGACTCTTCGAATACAGTGGGAATTTCAAATGGCTATCCATCGGAAAAGGCTTTCTTATTAGCGGAACAAGGTAAGATCATGCTTGGCGGTTACTGTTTAACTGAATCGAACCCAGAATTCCATTGTAAAAATTGAATGTACATAAAAGGTATAAACCCTCATAAAAACAATAAAAGCCATTCTCGTTTGCTTCGAGGATGGCTTTTGTCTTTCAGTAATGAAAGGATTTAATTATTGGGCGCGATTGGGATTGAACCAACGACTTCTACCGTGTGAATAGTGTACTCTAGTGTTTTTGACTGTTTACTAACGTATTTCATTATGCCTATAATTCTATATCAATAATGTATTTATTGCAAGTCTTATATCTCTTTGTATTTTGCTGTATCTAGTATTGTTACCCTTAACAGTAACAATAACAGTAACAATAAACAGTCGGTAAAATGGCATTCCCTAAAAAATTAGAGGGCACTATGAAAACCGTTAAAGATCACACAAAAACGGAAACATTTTTTTGATAATTTCTCAGAATTAAGCCTTACAGCGACTAATTAATATGAGAATGAGAAAAACTATTTAAGATAAAGAAATAACTTACTTTATGTTGTGTTTGATTGATTATGGGATTAAGCTATTAGAGAATTATATATCTCTTTTAGGAGTGTTTATGAAAATTTCTTGGATAAAAAAGCAAATTTTTATTGTCGTTACTATCTTACTTGTCACAGTCTTGTTCCAAAGTTGTGCTACCATGCCTCAGGCAAATCAAGAATTATTACAGATGTCTAAAGTTTTAGAAGTAGAAGGTTCCTCAGCAGATGATTTATTTATTAAATCTAATTTATGGGCTGTTTCAGCCTTTAATCGAGCTGATTATGTCATTCAATATCAAGATAAAGAAGCAGGTGTAATAAAAGGAAAATTTTCGGAATCTATTCGCACTGGACTGATGGGAATAGCCATTGTTGATATTACCACAGTTATGACAATAGAAATTAAAAGTGGGAAATTAAGAATTTCTTTTGGTGATGTCTCCGCTGAATTTGCCGATTATGAATTTAAGAGAACTGGTAAACCTATTTTAACCGATGCTATAATGGAAAAAGTCCAATTATCTTGGAAAGCAATGGTAAAAGACCTTGAGGAATCCTTGAACGCAAAAACTGATAGTTGGTGATACTAACCAATATTCCCTAAACTATGATAAAGTTGGCTTGTTCTATTGGTATGTCGTAAAATTGGACTTGTAGCGTTTAATTCTTTCAAGTGACAGATTATATAACTTTGCTATCAAAACCCCGTAGCGGGGCTTCTCTTGTGTCTGATAGCCTGTCCTGATAGCAATGGTTATTACATAACTGTGCAAAGAAGTGTTTTTTTAAATTAACGATTTCCTTTTGCTCTATTATGTGTCGTACACAACATTTGACAGTTACTCATATTTGTAACACCACCCTTGCTCCAAGCTGCTACATGATCAGCATCCATTTCTTTCAATTTCCAAATATTATTTTTATTTGCATCATGACCTATTGAACAAAGTGGACAATTTGAATGTCCATTCTTTTCAGCGTCCTTAGTTTGCTTTGCATATACAGCATTCTTTGTTGCATCGTCAAATACTCGAACAGTAAGTAAACTTGTATTTGTTAATCCTCCAAGAATATATTCAAAGATTCCTTTTCTGGTTTTGATGTATGGATCACTATATAGTTTTCTTACCTGCTCAGATACCTTTTGAGGGCTGTATGCAGTTTTATGATATTTCTCATAAAGGTTGCCCCATTCCAATCCTCGCATTTCGCTTTCTACATCAATAAAAACACTCGATACCCAATCAATAACAGTGTTGAAATATGTTCTAAGTTCATTAATGTTATCGTCATATCGATGCATACTCATATAGTCACCAATATTTCCTTTGCTCACCCAGCCAAGAGCACACCTTAAAAAATCTTGACGGTTTGCACTCCCTTTGATATATGCGCTCCATTTCTGTATATTTGAGTTTTGGCTATTACTAAATTCTTCCTTGCCTAAAGTAACAAATGGCCCAGAATACACAGCATTGAGTAGCTCCTGGTCATTAAGAGGGACACCCGCAATGTTGATTGTTTTGAACCATTCTTTAATCTCACTTTCAGTTCCCTCACATTCGTAAATGAGTAGTTTCGTCTCTAATATCTTGGATTTTTTGTCGGCTGCAATACCACTAAAATACTGCTCCATCCCATTTTCGTCTTTGATAGCAAACTTTTCTGTAACATACCGTCCAAAACTAGTGATACGCTGTTGTCCGTCCAAAACTTCCAGATTATCATTACTTACTTTGTTAAAATAGATCAAACCGATTGGGTAGCCTTTTAGAATTGATTCAATGACGGCAACGTCCTTCTCCCCGTCGGCATAAATATAATTACGCTGGTATTCTGGTTGGATTGTTAACTTTCCTGACAAACCAAACAGCCCCTTGCCTTCGAGTACATTATAGACAAATCCATCACAGATATCATTTACGGTTATGTCAGTGTGTAATGTAGTTTTCATAGTTAAAACCTCTTTTGTTTAATAAAAATGCGTTTATATTTTCTCTCATTGTTTATCAAAGGTTGAGAAGTTTTACTTGCTTGATCCCAGAGACCATTAGAAAATCCACGACCTTCGCTTTCGGTAGCCCCAAATATCTCAAACTGTTCAGGACAGTATTTATCAAGGAAGCTAATAGGAACTCCCATCATTCCTTCATAATCAGAAGGAATAGCATTAGTATAAGGAACTTCAATGGCATCATAGTTGTCGTATTTACAATATTCTTTGCCCGCTAGTTTTTTGTTGAATTTCAGATTATCAGCTATCGTCATGAGAGGCAGAGGTTTATGTCTTCTTCCGTGGTCAAGATTGGTGAACCACCTAACGCCCTTTATGCGTAAAAACAAGTTTCCCTTTTCGTCTCTTCTCCATCCAGCAGCTTGCACTGGATAATCTCTAGGAACTTGAAATTCTCTATCACCACTGGAAATGGTGGGGCCTAACCATAGTTTATTGTTTTTAATTAAGGGAAAGACTTCCTTGTAGGTTATTGCATTCATATTTCCAATAATAATGAATTCTTTTCCCGCCTGAACTATCCACGCTAAAAACTCTCGGAATAATGAGAAAGGAGGATTTGTAATTACTAGATCTGCTTCTTCTCGTAGCTTTTTAACTTCATCACTCATAAAGTCACCATCACCTTTCAGATAGTGCCATTCAAGATCATTGATATCAATTTTGCCATTTCTAGTACTATCATGCTCCAAGATAAATATCTTACCGTTTCTTTTTGTCTTGATTTCATCATATTGAGGATCAAGTGACTCAAACAGAGTTGGCTGATAGTCTGCTTTATACTTTTTACTTCCTACAGCATAGCTTGTACTAATTAACTTTTTTAGTCCAAACTGAACAAAATTCTGTGCAAAGTACTTTGTGAAGTTGCTCCACTCTGGATCATCACAAGGTAGTAATACTGTCTTATTGCGAAACACATTTGGATTGTATTCTATATACGCAGAGATTTCTTTTTCTATATCGTAGTATTGCGTGTAAAATTCATCATTTTTTGCCTTTTTAGCATTTGATAGATTGACGTTTGCCATAGATTCTCCAATCAAAAATTATTAGTATTATTTATGTCATTTTAAAATATTTTGTGTAATTTAGGTTCTTATTGACACATTTTCACTGTGAATCCCCTCACTACAAGGTTTTGATATCAAAACTTAATAATCCT
>JAENWH010000123.1 GCA_016650135.1 Peptostreptococcaceae bacterium | reverse complement strand
TTGTTTACCTTATATCGTGACTGAAATTGGTTTTAGGGATAGTCGACGTTTCAATGGAGCATATCATTTGACAGCAAAGGATATGATTCCAGGAAGACATTTTTAGTATGCCATGGTCGTTTCTTTACAAGTTTTTGACAGGCTTTCGCTAGATGCAAATAGGAACGAAGGTAATATCCTTGACACTGGCAATAATGGATATATTTTTGAGCTTTACAAAGATGGGTGGAGTTTTGAAATCCCATACCGTTGGCTCCTTCCTGTATGAGTTGATAATCTTTTAATTGCAGGTCGTTGTATTTCTGCTGACTACGTTGCTCAGAGTGGAATAAGAGTTATCAGTGTCTGTATGTAACAGGTCAGGTCACAGATATTGTAGCAATTTTAGTGGCAACTAGAGGTGTAAATCCTTGGTCTCTTCCTGTTAAAGATATACAGGAGTGTCTTCTGACTCAGCACTGCATATTGTAAATAACAAAATACTTATTTTAAAATAGAGAGGAATGTATATGGAAAATATAAGGAATTCATACAGCTGTAATAAAGATTCATCTTTAGGAACATTTCAAAAAAGCATTAGTGGAATTATGTCTAATCATACGATGAATCGTTTACGTGTGAAAGGGAGAAAAATCATAGATTCGCAGGGTAATGAAATTCACCTTCGAGGAACATGCCTTGGTGGGTGGATGAATCTTGAGAATTTTATAAATGGTTTTCCTGGCTGTGAATCAGGATTACGCCGTGCTATGGAAGAAGAATTGGGTAAAAAAAAATCTCATTATTTTTTCGAATGTCTTCTTGATAATTTTTTTACCGAAGGAGATGCTGCTTACATATCACAAATTGGAGCAAATGTTGTTCGAGTGGCTTTGAATTATCGCCATTTTGAGGATGATGAGCGCCCTTTTTCTTACAAAGATGCAGGCTTTCGGCGTCTTAATTCTTTTCTTGATTTATGTGAAAAATATGGACTCTATGTTATCCTTGATATGCATGCTGCTCCCGGATGGCAGAATGCCCATTGGCACTCTGACAATGAAAATGCAATTAGTCTCTTTTGGCAACAGCGACAGTATAGAGAACGGTTAAAAGGACTTTGGAGAGAAATTGCAGGAAGATACAAGGATAGATCAGTCGTCGCAGGTTATGAACTTCTCAACGAACCTGTAACAAACACACCCGCAGGGGATTTACCTCATATGGCTTTTGGTAATTATAAACCTCGTTGGAAAATAATGAACAGTGTATATCGTGAGCTTGTCGATACTATTAGAGAAATTGACATTGATCATATCATATTCCTTGAAGGAGATTGTTACGGGCAACTTTTTGAGGGGCTTGATTCACCTTTTGCTGATAATCTTGTGTATTCTAGTCATGCGTATAGCCTTGCAGGTTTTGGTCCCGGGGTATATCCTGGGCGATTTAATAAAATGAAGACCAGTGAAGTAGCCAATGGTGGTGATTACTTTGATAAAGAACAACAGTTTAATACGTTTAAGCATAGTTCTGGAGTTCAGTTTTGTGAAAAAAATAACGTTCCACTTTGGATTGGAGAGTTTGGATCTCAGTATAATACAGGAGTTCTTGATGTCCCTTATCGCTTACGAGCAATGGATGACCAACTTGCCATATATAATGAATGGGGAGCAAATTGGACCTCTTGGACATATAAGGATATGGGTGTGATGGGTGTGGTAACAGTCAATCCCAAGTCAGAATATGCGGAATTAATTGAGCCCGTTCAGCGTATGAAAACTGCATTAGGTGCTGAAAATTTTGTTTCTTGGGAGTTAGACACTCCGGGAAAAAACGCAAACAGAGCCCTTGCCGAGGTTATTAGAAACATAATTGGAAATGATTCCCCTTCACTATCGGATATTACTGCAGGATTATCTCTCTTTGCCTTAACTGGATATGCTGCGGCATGTTTGCAACCATCTTTCTGTCATTTATTCAGAGAAAAGGAGCAAGAAGATATTAATCGTATCCTTTCTTCTTTCGATCTAAAGAATTGTGTCGTAAATGAACCCTTTGAGGAAATTCTATCTATGCGGTTAAAAGAGGTTAATGCATAGGTATGGAGTAACCAAAAATTATATGTTAATTACTTTCCATTTTTTAACGTAAAATCGTTAACAGGATAGAAATAATTCTTATTGTTAAATTTTTTCAGCAGAATGTAATAAGTATGTGAGTATATGATTTTTTTAAAAGAAAGGTAGATTCGAAGATGAATCCTTTTTGCTATATTTGAAAGCTGTTTAAAGGTTTCTCTCTGTTGGAAAAAATAGTAAGTATGCAAGCAAAAAGCTTTTTTCGAAAGAAAAGTCATCAATATACCGGCTAAAATATCTAACGGTTATTATTTGAATGAGTTACTCGTAAGAGGTTTTTGATTAAATATATGAAAAATAGTCTTTTATCATAATTATATTTTAAGAAAAGAATAAGTATGGTGAAATATTATTCAGAAAAGTCAATGATAGCTTTAGGTGAAGATTTTTTTGAGAAATAGAGAACGAATCCAATACTATCATTAAAAGTGATGGGTTATAGATATGGTGTTCCCAATTGGGGTAATACTTTATTATCCCGGATAGTTTGCTTCTGATAATCACACATTATTATAGATAGCATTTGAATTAAAAGGAAGAATATATGAGAGACAGAAAATGGGCTGAAGCAAGGGCTAAAGCATTAGTAAAACAAATGAGCATTGATGAAGCTGCATCACAACTTCGATTTGATGCTCCTGAAATAAAGAGACTGGGAATACCTGAATATAATTGGTGGAATGAAGGGCTGCATGGTGTAGCGAGAGCCGGTGTTGCAACAGTATTTCCTCAAGCAATAGCAATGGCTGCAATGTTTGATGATGAGGCAATGGAAAAAATAGGTTCTGTCATTGCAGAAGAGGGAAGAGCGAAGTATAACAAAGCTGTAGCAGAAGGAGACAGAGACATTTATAAAGGTCTAACCTTTTGGTCTCCAAACATCAATATTTTTAGAGATCCAAGGTGGGGAAGAGGGCACGAGACATACGGAGAAGATCCATATCTTACCTCTCGTCTTGGAGTAAAGTTCGTCGATGGGCTTCAGGGAGATGGAAAGTATTTGAAAGTTGCAGCCTGTGCAAAGCATTTTGCTGTGCATAGTGGTCCTGAAAAACTCAGACATCAATTTAATGCTGAAGTGAATTCTAAAGATTTGAATGAAACCTATCTACCGGCCTTTAAAGCCCTCGTTGAAACATCTGATGTGGAAGCGGTGATGGGAGCCTACAATAGAACCAATGGTGAACCTTGTTGTGCCAACAAGCCTTTAATGAAGATATTAAGGGAAGAATGGGGTTTTCGTGGTCACTTTGTATCAGATTGTTGGGCAATAAAAGATTTTCATGAACATCATAAAGTAACGAAAGGGCCTGAAGAATCAGTATCGCTGGCATTGAAAAGTGGCTGTGATGTCAACTGTGGCTGTACCTATCAGTATGTCATGTCAGCGTTGAAAAAAGGTCTGATAACTGAAGATGACATCACCAAAGCAGCGGTCCATCTTTTTACCACCCGTTACCTGCTTGGCATGTTTGAAAAGACTGAGTTTGATACAATCACTTCAGATGTTATCGAATCTAAAGAACACATTCAATTGGCACTGGACACAGCAAGAAAGAGTACCGTTCTTCTGAAGAATGATGGAATCCTTCCTTTGGCTAAAAAGAATTTGCAAACAATTGGGGTCATCGGTCCTAATGCCAACAGCAGACAAGCTCTGATTGGAAATTACCATGGAACAAGTAGTCGCTATATTACACCGCTAGAGGGAATTCAAGATGAATGTGGAGGTGATGTCAGAGTCTTATATAGTATAGGCTGTCCTCTTAAATGCACTAAAGTTGAAAATTTAGCAAAAGAAGATGACCGGTTCAGTGAAGCGGTCAGTGTTGCAAAGAGATCTGATGTCGTTATTTTGTGTCTGGGACTTGATGAGACACTTGAAGGAGAAGAAGGGGATGCTGGTAATGCAGACCAAAGTGGTGATAAAGCAAATCTTAAACTTCCTCTTATACAAGAGAAACTTCTAGAAAAGATAGGAGAAATAGGAAAACCCATCGTCGTTGTACTTTTAGCAGGTAGTTCAATTGACCTTTCTTATGCAAAAGAGAGGGCAAATGCAATACTTCTTCCTTGGTATCCAGGAGCAAGAGGCGGAAAAGTAATTGCAGATATACTCTTTGGAAATTCTGCTCCGAGTGGAAAGTTACCTATCACCTTCTACAAAGATAGTGATAAATTGCCTCCTTTTACCGACTACTCGATGAAGGGAAGAACGTATCGTTATGTTGATGCAGAGAATGTACTCTATCCATTCGGTTACGGTTTAACCTATGGTAAGTCACATGTTGCTAAAGCAATCATTAATGGAGATTTACAAGTCAAGGCAACAGTCAAAAATGAAACAGATAGGTACGTGGAGGAAGTGCTCCAAGTTTATGTGAAACCTGAAGAGACTACCTATGCTGTCGATAATATGAGCCTGTGTCAATTTAAGAGGATCGTATTGCAACCAGGTGAAAATAAAGAAGTGAAACTTCAACTGAGTAAAGAATCTTTACGTACCTATGATGAAAAAGGAGTGGGGGCAGTGAGAGGGAATAAGTTTACCTTGACCGTTGGCTTCAGTCAAAATGATAGCCTCAGTTTAGGTCTTATGAAAACTCAACCTATAACACTTTCATTGAGTCTCTAGCCTTTCAGTTATCTGAGAAAAATTGAGCTCCCTAATATGAAGGGAGCTTTATTTTTTCTCAAATGAGCGTAAGTAAAATAACTCATCAGTATTTTAGTTGGCGAGTCAGCGTTTAAGTCTTTTCTCTCTCCCTTTATAGATTTTCTTTTTTAATTTTATTAAGATATCTTCTGTACCTGCTCGCTTCAGAAACTTTGAGAGCTGAGGCAGCTTCAGTTACTGCACCTTTAATCAGGAATAAGCCTAAATTGATTATTCGCTCAGTTCAGCACTGCCTATAACTATTTGAGCAACACTAAGCCTTTTATATTTGATTTGTTCACTATTTCATGTATCTTATCAAGGCTTCTTTCTCTTCAGTTTTGGTGACGGAAGTCTTATTAAAATTCAACAATTCATCAAGATGATCCCTCAGTTCTGAATAACAACTCAGATCCATATTCATACAGAGCATTGCAATAATTTTACTATGGAAATTTTTTATAAAAAACGTTGCAGATTTTAAAAATTTGCCAGATTGAGATATTGTTTTATAATTACATAAAAATCTTTCATCGGAATATTGATTAATTGTTAGTATTTGTAAAACAAAATCTGTTACAGTATCCCCTATTTTTCTTCCACTGATGAAGTTATTTCTTATCGCAACAATTGAATGTTCTAGATTAGAGATATCATGAAGTACAATCTCAGTGTTCAGACCTAAGAATTCAGCGAGAAAATCGACGAGGTCAAGATACGGTTTTAATTCATTACTCAATATACTATTTATAGAATAATAAAATACTAGCGAGACGTAAGCATTTCAATTTCGACTAATGCGTTAAGAGGTAGCTTGGCAACCTGAAAAGCAGTTCTTGCTTGATAAGGAGTAGAGAACGAAGTCGGAATAAACTTTATCCATTTCTTTAAAATCATCCATACTAGCCAGATAGACCGTTGATTTCATAACCTCTGCCATTGTTAAGCTGGAAGCGGCTAGAATACTTTTTACGTTTTCTAAGGATTGCATTGTTTGACTTGCAATATTATTACCTGCAAATTCACCTGTTGTTACATTAATTGATAATTGTCCAGAAACTATTACCAATTGTCCATTATCAGTTCCCTGACTATAAAGATATATAGCTGCTGGTGCTGTTGTAGTTTTTATTTCTTTTATCATATAAAGCTCCTATATGATAAAAATAATTTTGTAAAATGTCAAATTCTATTATAGATAATCAATGTTCACAACTTAAGCTCATTATGCGTGTTTCTGAGGATAGATATCCTACATTAAAGCAATGAATAATTGGTTATTACATAAAAGACTTACCAGTTATTCATTAAGTTGTGAGTATTGATAAATAATAGCTTACAATTGCATATATAGATATAATTTAATGTTCTACTTTTGATAAGAATCTATTATCTATTTTGGAATTCATTAATTTCATCATCTAAAATTATTCCATCTTTGATGATTAAAGCATTTTTAAGTTCAGGACTATACTCTTCATTAATTATTTG
>JAENWH010000252.1 GCA_016650135.1 Peptostreptococcaceae bacterium | reverse complement strand
CCAAATCCAAAATGTGGGTTTACCGCAGTATAGGTCTGGAAGGATTACCGCCAGTTGTAATCTTTGAGTATCAGCCGGGTAGAGCAGGCAGCTATGCAGCCAGCTTCCTAAAAGGATTTACCGGAAGTCTCATGTCGGATTATTCCGATAAAAAAGTTATTCCGATTATTAGTTCAGAAGCATTGATTTTTCACAATGCTTCTAATGTTTTGTCGGCATTTCTTAAGCCAGACCGTAAAGCTTCTTGATTATTTCATCATCGTCGGCATATTTAAATAAATCACTTTCCTTAAAAACTGCATTTTCACTTGTCGAAATTTTTTCTACAGCTTTACGTTTCATCTCAGTGGTTGCGCGTGCGTAAATCGTTGTCGTTTCTAATTGTGAATGCCCAAGCCATTCAGAAACCAGGGGTAATGGCATTCCTGCCATATAAAGATGCATAGCTCTGGAATGGCGAAATAAATGAGGATGAATATGCGGAATATCTGGGTTGATAACCTTAATCTGTTTTTCGTAATTATTCATAAAGCGTGCCACGTTGTCCGGAGACATCTTGGTTTTTATGCCATTTCTGATTGTGTAAAATAGAAATTCCTCTAAAGTCCTTGACTGATGAAAAGATGCACAGTATTCATCAAACATTGAGTTCACATCCTTAGAAATCGGTGTAACGCGATACTTACGTCCTTTTCCTACAATATGCAACTCCGCTGAATCTTTTATGATAAAGAAATCTTTTAGACGTAGATCTAGCAGTTCCTGGTCACGACACCCGCTGTCATAAAGCAATGCAAGAAAGAACCGATCTCGGATACCATTTTTTTTAGAGGTATCCGGCTGCTTTAGTATCAATCGGGTTTCCTCGATAGTTAAATACTCCAGCGCATCTTTTTTTGGATCTGGTGTCTGTGCGATTTTTTGGATTTGTGCGAGTTCATTAAAAGACAGCATATCGGAACCCATTAAATATTTACAGAATTGTCGGATATATACTAACCGTTGGTTTCTTGTAGAAGTACAATTTTTTCGCACTGACTTTATCCAATCCAAAAAGCCGAGTATGTTCTTCTGGTTAAAATCACTGATAGTTATTTCGTGCAATGATTTTTTGTGAGCCTGTTGCAAATACTCAAGATAAAGATTCAGTGTTATTTTATACGCAGCTACAGTATTTAAACTTTTTCCACGGATTACCGGAAGATAGTCTATAAGGAAATCTCTTATTTTGCGAAAGAGTGCAGGATCTTTAATTTTCTTCATAAGAATCCTCCCCTGTATAGACAGTGTCCAGCTTTTGCCAATCAATTCCTACTGTTGACCTGAGCCGTTGGGGCAGAATGTGGACATAATAAAGTGTATGTTTTAAGCTTTTGTGTCCCATATATGTACTTAGATACGGTAGTAGTGCCATGATGTCTCGACCTTCATCCACCCAGCGCATTAATGTTCGCGTAGCGAAGCAGTGTCGCAGATCGTATGGACGTGGATTTCCATGCTTCTCTAAACCACTGTTACGCCAACATATCCGGAATTGATTTGTCATCCAGTATGTAGGAAATGAGCTACCGTCCCACTTTTGGAAAAACCAATTTCTGGCTCCCATCAGGTAATCGTATTTAATGCATAAGTCTTTCAGATCATCTGACATTATGATATGGCGGTCTTTGCTCAATTTCGATTGACGGATATAAATATCTCCATTTGCTAGATCTACATCTTCTGTACGAAGATGCAGCGGTTCAGCCGGTCGCATGCCACAGCAATACATCATCCGAAAAAGAACTGGAACGACAAACTCCTTTTGGGGTGCTTCGAAGGATGGCGGAATGCTGTCGATAGCCTCAAACAAGACTGATAATTCTTCATCTGTAAAAATATATGGTTGAAAGTGCTCAACCTTCAGGCTGTACTCTTCTGATGGAATATATGCGTTCTTTCCTATAGTATTTAAATACCTTGTAAAACCTCTGATGTTACTTATCGCATGACTACGTGTAGCATTCGTGTTAAATGGTCGAGCTAGCAACCATTCATCTACCATATCTTTGGTAACATAGGTTGCATCCGGAAATACTTCAGCACAATGTTTTATAAAAGGTTCTATATAAAATGAATATGTGCTTTCCGCGAAACCTAGTGATGTTTTTAATTCCAACATTTGACGATAATCTGTTAACATTTCATCTTTAAAACTCATGTAAAAACACCCCCTTTAAAGGAATTTTTGCAAAACTCATTGGAACAACCAAGCAACTTAAGCGTTGAAGTGGGCCATCTACTGATAAATCCATAACACCACTCTGATAATAAGCCTGCATACTTGCATAGATACCTTTTTTTAATGTTATTTCTTCGAATCCAATAGAACAGAGTGAGGTCTGCTGACGATTGAAGCTCAGATAAGGCTGATCTGAATTGATATCACGATGTCCGAGTATCTGTGAGATAGATGTAAGGGGTACCTCGGCTATAGACAATTCAGTTGCAAGGGCTCTTCTTATGCTATGGAATGAACGGTACGGTTTTTTTACTATTTCAGCTTTTTGACAGAGCCTTTCAACTATACCATCTAAGGCACTGGTTCCTTTCAACGCCACAAACGGTGAGTATCCCCGAACAAAGACGCTTTGAACAATGCATTGGGGACGCTCTTCCAGGAGGTAGTCCGCCAATGCATTGAGTGTCGTACCATTAATTGGCAAGGTCAGCGGTACTTTCGTTTTGCTTTGTATGATTTTTATTTCGCATGCTCTCCAGTCTACATCACTTAACTGAAGCTTTACTATGTCAATGCCTCTGAGAGCGGTATTGAATGTCAGTAAAACAATTGCTCTGTCCCTTTTAGCTGTAAGCGAGGTTGGATTAATGGCCTGAAGCATCTTATTTATATCGTTCTGAGAGTAAGGTGCGATGAGACGCACTGGATTTGATTTTGGCAAAAAGCAATGATAATCTGTGATTACATTAGCCAGATTATACCGTTGCAGATATTTTGCAATCAGGGTTATTGCGTACATGATGTAATCCATACTTCCCTTATTCGTGTCAGAGACTTCGGATATAAACCTGCGGAAATCTTCATCATGCAGCTGATTGATTTCTAATTCGTGCTCCTCAATGAAACAAAAGAAGTGTCTTATACAACAATGAATGCGGTATTTAAACCCTTCCTGCAACTCTGTTTCATCAAGTATCAGAGTGATAATTTTTAAATGTTCATTTGTGGGGCAGTACTTTCTTGTATTGACAAGCATGGTGAAATCGACTTCTCCAGAATTGACATAAGAATTTAGATAGCGGATGGTTCTGGAGATAGTAAGGTAATGATGTTGTTTGATCTGGTTTACTTCCAAACGGCTTTTGGCTTCGCTGAGATAAATTTCCAAAAGTTTTTTGGAATGGTTACCGGTTCCTTTCTCATGAAGATATTTCATGATGGGTTTGCAAAAACCCCTGTAATACTGGTGTATTGTTGACTCTGATAGTCCGTAAACTCTCATAGCCTGTAAAACACCATCAATAACGGTTTCGATAGTTTGTTGCATTTCATGCACCTCCTGTTATTTTGATGATTCAATCATAACAAAAAATGCCGATATTTATGCTGTTAAATCCATGCAATCTACCGTAAATCTAAAAAATATCGGAATAACTTTTTTATCGGAATAATCCGACATAATCCGATATCGGAATATGTCGGATGCATACGCAGGCTACAATGCAGTAGCTGGAGTTAACCATTGTTATTGCTTTGCTCATCTCCGTCGATATTGGCATAGGGCACTGCCAAAAGACAAGGCGGGATCAAAGGCAAAGATAGGCCTTGATTACGT
>JAENWH010000429.1 GCA_016650135.1 Peptostreptococcaceae bacterium | reverse complement strand
TGTCGCACCTAAATCCAAATCTCCATTATCAGAAAAGTGAGTAGGTAAGATGGTAATAGGTCCCTTGATACGTTTAATCATTTCTTGTGGTTTTAAGCTCATACAGACTCCTAATTCTTTAATGCTCCAACTTCAATGAGTATTTTTCGAACATTTCTAATTTCTTCTTCGGTTCCTGGTAGCATTGGCAATCTTGGAATACCAGCAGGATATCCTAACATTTTCATCCCTTCTTTGACTAAGCAAACAGGATTTGTCCGTCCTCCCTGACCCATAATCCGGTACATTTTGAAAAGTTTACGCTGTAATAACGAAGCTTCAGCAATTTTACCTTCATGGATAAAATCGATCATTTTACGAATCTGATCTCCAGCAAGATGTGCACCACCACTGATCACACCACCAATTCTTTCAAAACCTTGCACGTAGGACTCTAGGACCATCGTGTCATCACCATTGTAAATGATGAAATCATCTGGAGTGCAGTTAATGAAATCAGTTATTTGTTTTGCATTCAATTCTGCTTCTTCTTTAATTGCAACAATATTCGGTTCCTTAGCTAACTCTGCCACTGTTTCAGGTGTTGTATTTACGCCTGTGAAAATTGGAATATTGTAAATAATAACATTTACCGAAACATTTCGTGCAATGTTTTGGAAATGGTTCATTATTTCTCTTTGTGAAGGCCGAGTGTAGTATGGGGCTACTATCATAACTGTTTTGAACCCTATACGCTCCGCAGCCTTTGTTAGCACTAAAGTTTCTCGTGTTGAGGCTGCACCAGTCCCAGCAATCATAGGAATCCGGCCGTTGAATTCTTTGAACATTGTCTCAAAAATTTTGATCCGTTCCTCGGTATTCATAGTGAAGAACTCACCAGTCGTTCCGGTTAATATAAAGGAATCAGCCCATCCCTTCTCTAGTAAAGTGTTCCCAATTGATACCATTGCATCATAGTCAACATCTCCATTTTCTTTAAACGGAGTTACAATTGGCACAAGAATCTTTCCATACGTGTCTTTGTTAAACATAAAAGCTCCTTACAAAATTTATTCATTTGTCTGTCATCAGACAATTTTTTAATTAAACAATCAGTTCGCAATAATTGCTTCCATATCCACCAGCACCATAGTAAAATGACTCTCTATACTTTCCATCGCCCACTTGATATCTTTAGCTTTTAAAGCAGCCAAGATTTCCTTATGAGCTCCTACCGCATTTTCTCCATTCTTTTGCACAAGAAAGGAAATGCTTCTATAACTTTTGAACGCATTAGCCAACATATCATTGAGATTCATCAGTAATGAATTATGAGACATATTCACCAACTTTTTATGGAAGGTCTCATCAAAAATGGCCATATCTACTGTATTATGAATCTTGACAGCCTGTATAAATTTTTCATTAACCTCAAGAACTTCGGCAAACTCTGCATCACTACCTTGTTTTACAGCAGTTTTTATTGCAAGGATTTCTATAGCCTGTCGCACTTCCATAAGATCAGTTAACTTTGGAGCATTTACGATAAACCAATCTCTTACATCCATCGTTGCATTTGGTGTTGCATTTAAAACATAAGCACCACGACCAGGTTTGAGTTCTACATATCCCATAGTTTGTAAAACCTTAAAAGCTTCACGCAGAGTAGATCGGCTTACATTCAAGGATTTACATAAAGCTTGTTCAGCTGGCAATTTTGAACCTTCTTCAAAAGCACCTTCAATAATTGAGGAGCGAATCTTGTTGATTACTTGTTCAACAATTGGTGTTTTCTTGACTGGTAACATCATCCCTCCAAAAGATTGTCTGATAACAGACTAATCCACATATATGGGTTTGTCAAACTTTTTTTTGAAAAATACCTAGAATCTTTTTCAAGATTTTTTTAGTCTCAGGTCTTCATTGCGATTTCCCTAGCCAATCTTCCTGACCGCGCTGCGATTGAAGAAAAAATATCTGCATCCTTGGCCGATCTGAAAGCTTCAGAGGCTATGGATCCCAATAATCCTGTTAGGTTTCCAGGCGAGAAACGAAAGAGCCTGCGAGAAGAGAATATGCGAGAGGGTATTCCCGTAGATGATAAGATATGGGAGAAGATTTGCTCGTTGTAGGATAGTCTGAATGAACCTACGATAAACCCAAAAGTAGAACCATACCCTACTCAACCCTCTTAGTACCGTTGATTCCTGCATTTCAGAGCACTTTTTCCCACTTTTAGTTGCA
>JAENWH010000507.1 GCA_016650135.1 Peptostreptococcaceae bacterium | reverse complement strand
TTTGCTTCAATTGATGTTTTAAATCCTGGAATAGATTCCATTTTATCTACTGTTCCACCAGTAAATCCAAGTCCGCGTCCGCTCATTTTTGCGACCGGAACACCACAAGCCGCAGCAAGTGGTCCGACAACAAGAGTGGTTTTATCACCAACTCCGCCTGTGCTGTGTTTATCAACTTTGATTCCCTTAATAGAGGAAAGATCTATCACCTCGCCAGAATTTTTCATTGCTTTTGTAAGCTGATAGGTTTCTTCCATGTCCATGCCTTTAAAATATATGGCCATCAAAAGTGCAGACGCCTGATAATCAGGAATACTTCCATTTGTGTAACCGTCAATAAAAAAAACAATTTCGTCTTCAGAAAGCTTGCCGCCTTCTCTTTTTTTCAGTATAATATCAACCATATTCATTGCTGTTTCCTCCAGCCTATTTTAAAACATTGCTTAAAAAGCTTTTACCAATTTTAAGGCTTCCAATTGATAGAATGTCAGAAATTGTAGCACCAATATTAGCAAATGTTTTGCCTGTGCCAATGTTCATTCCGGCCTTGATTTCTTCTCCATATACAACTACCGGCACGTATTCTCTCGTATGATCCCAGCCAGTGTGAATAGGGTCATTTCCATGATCAGCACAAAGCATCAGGATATCATCCTGCTTCATATAAGAAATAATTTCAGGGAGTCTTAAATCAAATTCTTCTATCGCCCGTCCATATCCGGCAGGGTCTCTTCTGTGACCGAATTTGCTGTCAAAATCCACGAGATTCGTAAATATTAAGCCATCAAAATCCTGTGTCATCGCTTCTATGGTCTTGTTTACGCCGTCCATATTGCTCTCAGTATGAACCGAAGTCGTAATACCTCTGCCATTGAAAATATCATTTATTTTTCCCACAGCATAGACAGTATATCCGGATTTGACAATTTTATCTAAAATGGTTTCATCAGTCGGCGATACCGCGTAATCTTTTCTGTCTGATGTTCTCTCTCTTTTGCCGTTCACGATGTCATATGGTCTTGCAATAACACGTCCGCAAGCATATTCCCCAATAAGCATTCCTCGTGCGATTTCACAGTAATGATAAAGTTTTTCCAGTGGAACAACGTCAATATTTGCAGCTATCTGGAAGACGCTGTCAGCAGAAGTATAAACAATCGGCTTGCCGGTTCTCTCATGCTCTAATCCTAATTCCTCGATGATTTCCGTTCCCGAAGCTGCATAATTTCCTAGTGTTTCAATGCCAATCGCTTCTTCGAATCGTTCTATGAAAATCTTTGGAAATCCATCTGGATAGGTTTTAAAAGGCGTTTCTGTTAATATTCCACCTATTTCCCAATGTCCTGTTATTGTATCTTTTCCTCTTGACATTTCTTCAAGTCTTCCAAAAGAGCCTTGAGGATTTTCTATAGCAAGCCTGCCGTTTGCCGCGAAATCGATATTACAAAATCCCAGTTTCTGAAGATTAGGTATTTTAAAATCCGGCATATTGTCTGCAATGTGCCCAAAGGTATCTGCTCCCGCGTCTCCATATTTTTCCGCATCCTTCAGTTCTCCGATTCCCAGGCTGTCTAACACTATTAAGATAACTCTTCTCATAGTTATTCCCTCCTAACACCAAATAAGCAGTGGTTCACATTTAAGCTTGTCAAGTGAAACAAGCCTGTATTCCACACCATTTAAAATAGACTCTAATCCATTTGAATAAGCTTCTTTTCCATGTAGGTGACCGTATACAACTTTTTTTACCCCATATTCAGTAAATAAATCAGTAAATCC
>JAENWH010000318.1 GCA_016650135.1 Peptostreptococcaceae bacterium | reverse complement strand
TTTGAAGATTCTCTTGCAATGATATTGAATGCATTTGATGAGAATTCACTTAAAAACGCTTTAGAAAATGCCCATAAGGCAACAAAATAGAATAGCCATAGTAATTTTAGTGTTTAGGGCAGACTGCGCCCAAAAATAAAAGAGAAACACCAGATGCCATATCGTGCCTCAAGCCCGATAGCCTCTGGTGTTTTTGGTTTCCATTATTTTCAATTGATGCGTTTGTCCTAAAAGGCCGGTGCTTCCAGACTGTAGCGTCGCAATTCTATTTAAAGGCTCAAAAAAACAACAGCAGGCTTTTGCCTACTGTTGTTTTATGTAAAAGATATCTGATATTAAATGCGTCAATCTTATACGTCGTCTACTGACCGTGTAATCAATTCTTTTTCCAGATCACCTTCCCATAGGTAATCTCTGGTTTCCTTAACAATAACTCCGCTGAGCAGGAGTAGGGATATCAAGTTGGGTATGGCCATAAGAGCATTCATGCTGTCTGAAATATCCCAAACCAAAGGCATGGAGGCCACTGATCCAACATAGACGAATGCGGTAAAGAGATAACGATAGGGCTTGATTCCCTTCTTTCCGACCAAGTACTCTACGGCACGTTCACCATAATATGACCATCCAAGGATAGTGGAATATACGAAGGTAAGAAGTCCTACTGTCAATACAACCGGACCAATAACAGGGATTTGAGCAAAGGCTGCGTTTGTAAGCTCCGCTCCATTTAATTCTAATGAAATCTCCGGGAACTTCATGATTGTAGATACTAGCATTACTCCAGTCATCAAGCAGATTACAACTGTATCCCAGAAGGTTCCAGTTGCTGATACAAGAGCTTGACGGACGGGATTCTTTGTTTGTGCAGCTGCGGCAACGATAGGGGCTGATCCTAGACCGGACTCATTGGAGAATAATCCACGAGCAATTCCATATCTGGCGGCCATCATGATAGTTGCTCCTATAAATCCACCTCCGGCTGCAGTTGGTGTGAAAGCAGATACGCAAATTAACTTGATTGCCGGCCAAACGAAGGGTGCATTAATGATCAAAATAATTAGACAACCGAGAACGTAGAAGATTGCCATAGATGGTATCAGTTTTTCACAGACTTTAGCTATAATCTTGATTCCTCCGATAATTACAATGCCTACCAAAACCATCATGATGAAACCTGTTATGTAAGGTGAGAGGTTCGCAGTCTTAGAAGCCAAGGATGCAATCGAATTGGCCTGAGTCATGTTACCAATTCCAAAGGAGGCACAAGCAGTGAAAATACAGAATAAAACAGCAAGCCATTTTGCATGTAAACCTGTCTCGAGAGCGTACATAGGTCCTCCAAGCATGGTCCCGTCGGAAGTCTTAACTCGATACTTTACTGCTAGCAATGCCTCAGAATACTTGGTAGCAATGCCAAAAACACCGGTAAGCCACATCCAGAGCACAGCTCCTGGCCCTCCCAAGGCGATTGCAGTTGCTACACCGACGATGTTTCCTGTTCCGACGGTGGCTGCTAATGCAGTGGTCAAGGCTCCAAATTGGCTTACGTCACCTTCCCCACTAGTGTCTTTTTTAAAAGATAGTTTAATACCCTTTATGATATAGCGTTGGATAAAACGAGTTTTTACAGTGAGAAAAAGATGAGTCCCGAACAGTAGAATCAGTAGCGGCGGACCCCAGAGATATCCGTTAACAAAGATAATAAAGTCATGAAATGCCTGCATAATAACACTCCTTTCTACTTTTGCAATATTTTTATAATCTTCCAAAATTTATCGTATATCATTTAAGCCAGCTTGTCAATAACGACAAACGCATCAATAGGACAAAACTATAAAAATAGCTTGTCCCTTTCTAAAAGAAATGACCGAATCCTTTACTATGACTGCATTAACTACTTTTTCGAAATAGAGGAAGCCTCTGGTTTAAGGCAATACGGTGTCGGCAAGGATCATAAGCCTAATCCAATTGTTGAAATGGGATTATTTATGGATGGAGATGGAATTCCTCTTGCTTTTAGTATTCATAGCGGCAATACAAATGAACAGACAACTCTAAGACCTCTAGAGGAAAAGATTTTTAAAGATTTTGAATTGTCAAAGTTTATTGTATGCACAGATGCAGGATTATCTTCAACAGAAAATCGTAAATTCAACTCAAAAAAAGACAGAGCCTTTATTACAACGCAATCTGTTAAGAAGTTGAAAAAGCATTTGAAAAAGTGGGCACTTGATTCTACAGGCTGGTGTCTTCCCGGAGTTAAAGAAACATATGACATAAGCTTACTTGGCGATGATGAGAAGACCTATGAAAAATACAAGCCTGAAACCTTTTATAAAGAGCGTTGGATAAATGAAGATGGTTTAGAGCAGAAGCTTATTGTCACTTACTCTCTTAAATACAGAGATTATCAAAGACAGATTAGAAACAGACAGTTAGAGCGTGCAACTAAATTGATTGAAAAAAGACCTTCTGATGTAAATAAAAAAAATCAAAATGATTTTAAACGCTTCATATCATCTACGAATGTTACAAAAGATGGTAAAATAGCTGATAAAACTATATATGGCATAAATGAGAATTCTATTTCTGATGAAGAAATGTACGATGGGTTTTATTCTGTATGTACTAACTTGGATGATGATGCATCAGTTATTGCAAAAATTAACCATAGACGTTGGGAAATCGAAGAATGCTTTAGAATTATGAAGAGCGAATTCAAGGCAAGACCTGTTTATTTAAGCCGTGATGATAGAATAGAAGCTCATTTCACTACCTGTTTTCTTGCACTTACCTTGTATAGATATCTTGAAAAAAGATTAGGGGAAAAGTTTACATGCCACGAAATAGTTCCTGCCTTGCGTAATATGAATTTTAACATTGCTCCTGGTGATGGCTATATACCAACCTATACAAGAACTGACTTTACTGATGCATTGCATGAAGCATTTAATTTTAGAACGGATTATCAGATAGTTAGTATAAAACAAATGAAAAATAATTTTAAGGGCACTAAAAAATAGAAACATTACTCACTTTTTTAAAACTTAAAAAACTCTGAATTGCCCTGTTTACAAGGCTTACCAGAGTTTTTGTTTCTCGCAACTGTCAAAGACAGGAT
>JAENWH010000338.1 GCA_016650135.1 Peptostreptococcaceae bacterium | reverse complement strand
TTAATGCCTTCCCTACGATGGTGTTAACCATATCAGGTTCAGTGGGTTAAAAACATAGTTTTCTCTCAGCCTTCCAGCACCCCAAGGATAATTACAATATTTTATTTTCTTTAGGATATCATAAAATAAATAGAAAGTAAATTGAATTTATTTTAAATATATACAAATGACTGCGGCGCAAAACTAATCCCAAAATCTATAAGCTTTAGTGGCTTTTTGTATTTTTTCACCTTGCCGAGTCTATAGGCTACGGCTTTTTCTTTATTCTCAAAATACATATCAAAGAAATGCTTTGTAATCCCTGAAAATTCGGCAGTAAGTTCCCAAACTTCATCCGGAGTATCTACTATTACTTCCAAAATCTCAACTTCGCCTACCACACGCATTACAGGGGAGGTGGAATATATAACAATCTTGTCCACATCAGATTTGCACTTAATTTTCCTGAACTCAAACTGCTTATTGCCATTAAAAATATTTTCAACATGTTCTGGATTAATCGATAATAATATCTCACACATTTCATCACCTTTTCTAATATATATTGATCAAATTATTCTGCTTAGAGACAACGTGAACTGTACGATTCAGGGCTAATTTATAAGAAGGTTTTCATTGACCCCACCCTCTTTAAGTATCTCTTCAAATTGGCTGTCTGTTAACTTTAAAAATCCGCAGTATTCTTCTCTATCTATTCCGATTGATTCAATTAATTTATGTCGTGTTAATCGTTTACTTAAAGCCGCATTATAAGTCATTCGGATAGTATAACAGCCTCCTTTTTTATACCAATAGTTCAAATCATTTCTATCAAATATACTATATTCACTTGCATACCTATAAAATTCATTAAAATTATTAAATTCACTCTGACTTTTTACTTCTGTAACTATACAAACAGATGTGGCTACAGACGAGTATTCTGCACTTTTATTTTCTTCAGCTGTTCTATAAATTACCATAATATCACCATATTTAAGCTTGTTTAGATCAGACATCCTTGCAACATATATCTTGTTAATTGAATTCGTGATGGTTACATCTTCCAATATATCAACTGTCTCTGTCTTAAGGATTGAATCAGGGAACATAATAGAATGGTATTTGGGATAAATACTTAATATGTACTTCTGCTTTCCCCTTGCATTTATCAAAGGATAATCTAAATAAATATCACCTGTAATGGATATCAAATCTTTTACCAATACAATTTCGGTCCCGTTACAACTTGTTTTTGTTCCATATTCTATAAAACCATATGTCTTGAACAATTGTAATAAGGCAACATGTTTTTCGAATAATGTCACATAACACAAAGACGCATTTTCATAAATTGCGTAGTCTAAAGTTTTCTTTATAAATCTTTCTCCTAACCGAGTACCATGTGGATTAATTTTAAAAGTACCTATCTTCAGGATAATATTGGCTTTAATTATTGGAACTACATCATTAACAACGTTCTTCTCTAACTTATAATACAAAAACCCTTCGATTTGTTCATCCTCAGAATATTGAATATATGCATACTTATCTTTTTTTCTTGTAACCCACTCTTCAAATTCGCTGTAATCTTCTTTTAGTGAATCAAAAAATCCATTATTTATGTCGATATCTTTAAATGCAATGTGTTTCAAGTTTTTACTCATATCATCCTCTCATTTCTGGATATTACTGACAAGTAATATTATCCCTTTAAGATTTTACTAATTTGAAATTTGAACACCTAGCTATATTTTGTATCGCACATTTTTAATTTTACTATATCATATAGAACATGCGTTTTCAACCGCCATCTTGAAAAAATGAAATTACCAAAAATTGAGTTTTCAAACAGTCTGCTGAATAACCGGTTTGGTTTTTAATTATGGTGAATTCGCCATAATTAGGGGTTGTATCTGTTGCATTTGATGTGTGGTACCGTTATTGACCTAAGGCTATATTTTTTCCCTCCCATTTATCCTCTCCCCCAACTCTTCCAAATACTTCCTCATGACTATATCTTTCAGTAGTTGATTCTGCAACTCTGTCTGCTTCATTAAGTTTTAATTCTATCTCATCAGTCAATGCAGCATATTGTTCAAGACTTAAAACAACCAGTGAGCCATATCCATTCTTTGTTAGATAAACTGGTTCTCCTTTATTGACTACTATATCTTCTATTTCAGGAAATTTATTTCTCAAATCAGAAACGGGTCTAATATTTATCATAAAACGTCCTCCTTATCAGGTATTTTCTTATCTTCATTTTATCTCAATCGCAACAACATTAAGTTTGAATTATTTTTACAGCCTTGAATGCAATACTGAATTCCATTTCCTTGAATAAATAAAGGTTAAACGACGCGGATTTCATACTTGTTTATCAATACATTCTACCCTTTTATTGTTTATTATTTAATGATTAGTGTAATTTTATGAGCAACGTTAGGCATACCACTCAACATTATTATGAAATCAGTATAATTTTATAAGGAAATTCATATTGATTTCAATTCTGAAGTAAGACGATAACCTAATCTTAAATTTATTGTATCCTCTAGGTTAACAATAAGGTATTCCCTCGATATTCACTCCGGATGAAATGTATTTCATCGAAATTCACTCCGGATGAGGTAAGTTGAAAGTTAATCTGTTACCACTCTTGCCCTAAAACCTTTTCAACAAATATCCTGGCAACCTCTGGATCAAACTGAGTGCCGGAACATCTCCTTATTTCATCTGTGGCTTCTTCCTCACTCAAAGCTTTACCATAAATTCTATTGGTAGTCATAGCATCATAAGAATCTGCAACAGCAATAATCCTTGCCTGCAATGAGATTTCTTTGCCCTTAAGACCTCTCGGATATCCTTTCCCATCCCATCTTTCATGATGTTCAAGAATATCATCTGCTAATACAGAAAATTCATTGACCGAGCTTAAT
>JAENWH010000435.1 GCA_016650135.1 Peptostreptococcaceae bacterium | reverse complement strand
CTTGACATAATTACGCCAACATTTAACGAACCATCAATATTCTGATGACCTTCATATAAAATTCTCATTATTGCCCGGTATCTTACTACATTCGGTGCTGTCAAATATGAGTGTACTTCACTTTTCTGTAATTCAATTTTCACCATTATTACTCCCCATCACATATTTGCTGCATAGCCTTCATTCTCAGCATTACCTAACAGATACAAAAAAGCAAATGCCGGAATTCTGACTACGGGTATCCTTGTATGATGAGAGGTAATCCCATAATCTTCGGCACGTTTCGTAATTATCAGTGAACCTTGTACTTTGGCTTTTTCATCATTTGTAAGTTCGATAATTGCATCGGTTTCTTTCACTTGAGAGTTTTCCCTATACTTCACTTCACAGAGAATTCTACCAAAAGGCAGTTCAACAACCACATCAACTTCTTTTTCATTTTCTTTTACTCTTCTATAATATCCCACTCGTGCATTAGTTGTATAATAAAAGGCTGCAATATGTTTATAAACTGCCGTCTCCACCATAATCCCCATTTCTTCAGGATTGGTAATAACGTCTTCAAGCATTAATACTGCATTCCTGATTGCAGCATCCGCCACGTATATTTTCGAACGCCCTTTTAAAATACCTTTACCATCAACACCAACAGGATCACTGATATAAATAAGATTTGCCTCTTTTAAAAATTGTATATAACTGGTCAATGTTGCTTTATTCATTCCATCAAGTTCTTTGCATATGGTTGTTATATTTATGATACTGGACGAATGCATACAAAGATATAAAAATACTTTTTCCAATTGCAACGGATTTCTAACATTAAATAATGTCAATATATCCCTTTTAATCACTTTATCTACTACATCTTCACGAAGCATTCGTTGTGAGAGCGCATCATCACTTGATAATGCAAGTTCTGGGAATCCTCCTATAATTAAATATCTGTTGAAATGCTGTTGTAATGGAGATAATTTTCCAATCAGCTCACTTAAATCCCCCTTGCTCATTTTGTAAAGTTGTGTTGGTCTTATACCTTTTGGCAATTCTGGTCTTGAATTTATTTCGAGCAAATCGCAATATTCATAGAAAGATAATGTTGATATTTTAAGTACGCTCCAACGACCTACTCCACTATCTGCCGAACCCTTTTCAAGCGTTGGGCTTGCAGATCCAGTTGCTACCAACCTCAGGTTAGGACGCGAATCATACAAAATTTTGATCCAAACTTCCCAATTTTCAGCATATTGCACCTCATCAAAGAAAAAATACATTTCCTCATCTGATCCATATGCATTATCATATGCTCTTAAAACACCTTCAAAACCTCCAAGTTTTAAAATGGGATTATCAAAAGACAAATACACTATATTCCTTGCTGCTACACCCGTTTTTAAAAGTTTACTAATTAATTGATACATGATTGTGGTTTTACCGACTCGCCTTGCACCGGAAAGCACAACAAATCTACGCAAATCCTTGTGAAGCAAAAGTTTTTCTGCTTCATGATATGCAAATCTATGTTTTGGAGGTGAATTTTTCCCCGTAATAGGAACACCTTTCCACCATGGATTATATTGAATTAATAAATTTAAAAGCTTTTCATCAGTAAACATAATCATTATTAACCACCTCATCGTAATTCTATATCGTACTATCCGTAAAATCAATACTTATTTATATTATAATATCCATTTATATTGAATTCGATGTCTACCTTAATCATCAAGCGTAACATATTCACGTCCAAAATGATGTTTAACTACATTATGGCCGAATTTTTCTTTTTTATCAATTAATTTATAAAAATCCCCTGTTCCGTTTTCTCCAACAAGAAATGTGACAGTTTTGGGAAGTTCCAGCAAATCCAGGTTCTTTACAGCCAGGCATTACTCTTTTTCCCATCTTTATTCGCGGGGTAAATATGCATTTCCCTTCAACGATTGCGGTTACCTGATCAAGGGTTAATGTATTATTTTCTATTGCCAGGGAGGCTTGAATTGTTTTAATTCTATTTTCTCTTCAAAGGCTTGGATTCATTTTGCCTCCAAAGAAGAATCAGCGTTTTTATCCCTCAAATAAGTAATGCAGCATCTGCTCCGGGTTATCCAGAAAGTTTTTCGTCAATATGTAATGCTCTGTTTCCTCATAGGCGGTTATTTCCATTCCGGCATCATCCAGCATATAG
>JAENWH010000291.1 GCA_016650135.1 Peptostreptococcaceae bacterium | reverse complement strand
TTTCTATAATGACTTTTCTATACCAAATACAATAAAAAAACTCAAAGTATAATTGAATACCTTGAGCCGCTTTATTTTAGTACAATTGTATTTATTCTAATTTCAATAAATGAAATAACTAATATCACTCCAAAATTTCAATTTGTAGGGTATATATTATAGTAAAACAACTTTTATTTTCATGCATATGGTATCAGAAAAGTGTATCACTTTTCCACCGCACTCCATTTTTGAACAAATAAAATACTGCTTCATTCGAAACAGCAGACAATTATTAGAAGACATGTAATATAGATATAAGAAAACTCACAGTTTTACACTTCAATGGGAGGTGATGTGAGTACTGTTATTTTGATTTATGCTGTTACTTCTTTGAATATTCATCACACTTTTGTTCAAGCAATTTAAAATCATAACATCTACTAACAAAATACTCATTATCATCAGGATGATTACACACTTTATTGTATAGAACTTTGGCATTTGCTTTTATTTTAGTTTGCTTTTTTCTGATTTCAATTCTTTGTGTCTGAACTAAACCTTGATATTTTTGTTCTAATATATTAATATCAATTAGATTTACTTCAGTATTTTTAACAGGTATCATATTGTTTAAGTTTATCAATCCTAAGAAATCACTCTTGTGGTCAATTCTTATTTTCATAAGATTATCTCTAACGTTGCTATTTTTTGCTTTAGGAGATGTTAATGGAGCAAAATAATCATGTCCACTAATATTAACTATAACACCAATATATGGTCGCTGATTTTTACCATCATTATTATTCCATATATATTTTTGGAATTCTTTCAAATAATATATATAATCAGTTTCTACGTGATAAAATTCTAACATACAATCCTCCTGTGAAAAAAAAGCAACTTCTAAAAGTTGCTTTCATGTGTTATATCTTCCACTTATCTGGCAGGAACTCTCCTATGTGTTATATCTTCCACTTATCTGGCAGGAACTCTCCGAAGTGTTATATCTCCCACTTATTTGGCAGGGACTCTCCTTTAGTAACTAAATTATACACCCGAACATTGGATTTGTAAATATTATCATGAAAAGTAATTAAAATATTCTCCACTTTTAGGAATATCATGACACTATTTCGAAATATCCTAATAAATTTCAGTCATTACCTATTAAATAATTTACTTACTTACTTACTGTAGTATATCCTGTATATCCTGTATATCCTGTATATCCTGTATATCCTGTATATCGGCATTTTACAACTGCTTCTTACCAAAATATCCATCAAAAGCTGTTATCCCTAATTAATAATACAATAACATGGCACACTACGATACTGGCTGAATAAACACCGTGAAGAATGCAAAATTGATCTACAACTACCATGAATAGGGTTTGGGAGCAGCGCTCCCAAGTATTTATAGGGTATGGGAGAATCCCATCAAACACATTGTATGACAATGTGGAAGCTTGCCCTCATGAAAGCAGAGCTTTCTTGTTCGGTACTTTGGTTATTGAAAATAAGTTTTTTACCTAAACATCTTTCTTAAAATTGATCCTGTAATAATTGCTATAAATATTACGCCAAAATACATTTGAATAAAGCTAGCTATATGCGAAACTTTACCCATGGCTTGAATATTTCCATACCCTACAGTTGTAAATGTCATCATTGAAAAATACAATGAATACCCAAAATCATATATTTTCTCCCACGTTATTGATAATCCTTCTACCGATATATCAATATCATATTTTATGACTTTATCAACACCAACACTTATTCCATTTAACATATACAAAAATGCAGTCCCAATGATTGATGCAACTGAAGTATATAATCCAAACTGCCATTTTTCTCCATAGCCACATGTAATCAAAGCTATGAAAGATTTGGCTTTATCCCATTTTATTAATTTTTTGTGAATTTCCCGTTTTCCAATATAATAATACTTTCCATACTTATTATCTAAGTTATTAATCTTAAATTGATTTGCAATATTTAGAAATGTTTGTCCTACTGCTTTAGATTTATATAAAACAAATCCCGGTTCAGAGGTGCTTGGTATAAAGTCATTAAATACTTTAAAGTCCTCAGTATCATCTTTTGTTTTTTCTTTATAATCAAACTTTGAAATTAA
Organism: Peptostreptococcaceae bacterium; assembly: GCA_016650135.1. The sequence continues at coordinate 1,335 of JAENWH010000291.1, read as the reverse complement.
CGTTTTTTGATTTGTTTTAATAATTCCAGCATTATTATCAAATTCAATATCAAACCACCCAATTGGGCGAATTATGTTTAAACCTTCAATACTACTTTTATTTGTAAATCTAACTTGCTTAAAAGAAGTTGTTACAACTACTCCGTTGAATAAATCTGTATGGTTAAATTCAACAATATTAAGTATTGAATCAAAAATCCAAACTCCACTCAAATGTGAATCTTTAATTTTTGACATTGATATATCGCATCTATCAAACACTAATTTCTTCATGTATTTCAACACTACATTATTAAAATTACACATCCAAAAATTGCAATTGTAAAAAATTACATTTTCTAATTCTATACTCTCAAAAGTAATGTTACTAAATGTACAGTTCTCAAAAAGAACATTTGAAATTTTACCCTCGAATATTTGTTTTGGGTATTTGGTACCCTTTATAATACAATTGTACTCATTCTGTAAGATTTCTCTAATATCTCCGCGACCTTTTTGATTTTTTCTAAATAAACTCATTACACACATCCCCCCCCCATAGTTTTTCAAGATTACTTATTCTATCTTCTATTTTCTCATAAATATCGGATTATTTCACTAACTATTGGCAACTTCTTACAGGAACTCAATCTCCATCTCTTCCTCAAGCTCTTCATCCATTTGTTCTTCGACATCTCTTCCAAACCTCATATCAATAGCACCTTTTGCAATTAAATAGTTTTTCGAATCCAAAGTTCTGAATAAGTCATGTGGACTTGTAAAGTTATCTTCATAGCCATTATATAGATTGTACGCCAATCTTACTAGTGCTTTACTGCTTGAACAAAGATTCACTTCTCCAATTGTTAATACACCTGGATTGATTTCATGTAGTTTAAAATTATATACATGACTTCTTTTTAGAAATAGCTCTTCATTTCCGCCAAGGATATAAAACAAAGCAAAACGTTCTCTATCATTTACATGGGTTTTATCTTGCAATATCAGATTTTGAAAATTGTAAGCATGATCTTCATTTATGAAATACATATTCTTTACCTCCCTCAAAATTCCATTTCTTCTTCAAAATCATCTATAATTCCATAAGCATTCATTGGCTCTCTTGCCTGTGAAACTTGATAGTTATTCCTAATCGCTAATAAATCTTCATTAAAATCTTTACCAATGGGACTATGCCTTAACATGTGATAAGATTCATGGTATTTCTCATTAAACTGCTGACAAGCAAAATGCCCTGCTTCGTCATTATCGAGGCAGAGCATTACTCTTTCTATTACTGGATGTTGTTTTAAATAGTAATCCAAAGCTTTGTCAGCAACACCACCCAGTGAAATC
>JAENWH010000284.1 GCA_016650135.1 Peptostreptococcaceae bacterium | reverse complement strand
CCCCAAGGTTTTGCTTCCTTAATTTTTTCAAGGCATTTTTTATAAGAAACAATTTCACAATATACGCCTGCTTCTCTTACCCTTCTTGCTATTAGCTGATTGTACTGACCACCAAAGTCAACAACCAGAATCCCTTCATATTGCATTAATATCTCCTTTTTATTTAAAAGCCCAATCCAAGCTGCTTATAATGGGCTTGGTTTGTTATCTGATTACGTTTGCGCTTGCATCCTTCAGGATCACGTCATGTGCGCCACCTTCAACGATGCTTGTTGCAGATACCAAGGTAATTTTTCCTTTTTCCTGAAGCTCAGGGATACTCAAAACACCGCAGTTACACATGGTTGATTTAACCTTGTTCAAGGACAGTGTCACATTATCCTTCAGACTCCCTGCATAAGGTACATACGAGTCGACACCCTCTTCAAAAGAAAGCTTATTGTCTCCACCCATATCATATCTCTGCCAGTTTCTTGCTCTGTTTGATCCTTCTCCCCAGTATTCCTTCACATAGTTTCCACTAATGTTAAGTTTATTGGATGGACTTTCATCAAACCTGGCAAAATACCTTCCAAGCATAATAAAGTCAGCTCCCATTGCAAGAGCTAGTGTCATATGATAATCATACACAATGCCGCCGTCAGAACAAATTGGGATATAAATACCCGTTCTATCAAAATAATCTTTTCTGGCCTGAGCCACTTCTATTACTGCCGAAGCTTGTCCTCTGCCAATACCCTTCTGTTCTCTGGTAATGCATATCGAACCGCCGCCAATACCAATCTTGACAAAATCCGCACCTGCATCAGCCAGATAAAAGAACCCTTCTCTGTCAACAACATTTCCTGCGCCGATTTTAACATCATCTCCATAATTATCTCTGACAAAATCTATAGTATCCTTTTGCCACTCAGAAAAGCCTTCCGAGGAATCAATGCATAAAACATCTGCTCCTGCTTTAACCAATTCCGGGATTCTTTCTGAATAATCCTTAGTGTTTACTCCCGCACCAACAACATAACTTTTATGCCCATCAAGTAATTCATCTGGATTTTCTTTATGAGAATCGTAATCTTTTCTAAAAACAAAATGAGTAAGTCTCTTATTCTTATCTATTATTGGAAGTGCATTCAATTTATGCTCCCACATCATGTCATTTGCTTCAGACAGGGATATCCCATCCTCTGCATAGATTAAATCCTGGAAAGGGGTCATAAATTCTGAAACTTTTGTATTCATAGCCATTCTGCTTATTCGATAATCTCTGCTGGTAATAATCCCCTGAATTTTTCCTTCTGCTGTTCCATCATCCGTCACGGCAACCGTGGAATGTCCGCTTTTTTCTTTTAGTGCAACCACATCCGCAAGTGTCTGGTCCGGACGTATATTTGAATCGCTCATTACAAACCCTGCTTTATGGCCCTTCACTCTTTTGACCATGGCAGACTGGGTTTCAATTGCTTGGGACCCAAAAATAAAGGATATACCGCCTTCCTTTGCAAGCGCAACCGCCAGCTTATCATCAGAAACAGACTGCATGATTGCCGAAACAAGAGGAATGTTCATTTCTATTGCCGGCTGTTCACCTTTTTTATATTTAACAACCGGAGTTCTTAAACTGACATTTTCAGCTCTGCACTCCTTCGATGAATATCCTGGCACCAGCAGGTACTCGTTAAACGTTCTTGATGGTTCATTAAAAAAATCTGCCATTTTTCGACCTCCCTATTTATCAATATACTCTTCAAAAGTAATTTCTCTCTCTGTAATAGTTTTTGCTGCTTCAACGCCTACATATCTGAAATGCCAGGGTTCATACATATATCCTGTAATGTCCGCCTTACCCTTAGGGTATCTCAAAATAAATCCGTAATCTGCAGCATTTTCAACCAGCCATTTCCATTCCGCTGTCTGGTCAAAAGCATCAGTCAGGGCATACCCAACTGATGGTGCGGTGACATCAACTGCCAAACCAGCCTGATGCTCGCTGTACCCGGGCTTTGCGCTAAACTTGTCTGCCTCTGCCTGTCCATACTTCTCCACGTAGTTATTGTATAATATCGACTGAAAGCCATACGACCTATATGCCGTTGTCATTACAACTTCATATCCGGCCTCTCTCGCCGACAACATCATCCTATTAAAGTGGTCAGCTGCTTCAGTTCTCATAAACCTGGCTTCAGAAGACCGGTCCTTGGCAAAATACTCTATTGGCGCCAAATCATCGGGTTTATAGTTTTCATCCAAATAATTACTCTTATTTACTAAAATAAGCACCCCAGTGTCTTCAGCTTTTTTCGGAGTTTCCAATTTATCCGGTGCCGGTTTCTGATTATCGCTGCTTTCATTCACCTCAATTGGAGCTGGGCTGTCTGCACCCTCTGTTGCCTTTCCAAGATATGGGTTCAGATTGTATGGAAACGACCAAACTGCAATCTCCCCTAAGATCACACCTGAAATAATTATTGCTTTTATTAAGTTTGTTTTTTTCATCATATATCCCGTCTTGACTTTGTTTTTCTTATTTTATTTCCCGTCTTAAATTTGCTTAAATTATTCCTATCATTTTACCCTATTTTGCATGAATTTACAAATGGTTTATAAAGTCATATGTGAAGTCTTTTAACCATTATTGGCGGCTAACCTTCGTTCCCCTAATTCTTTCGGCTGAACAAATAGCTGGCCGCTGCACAAATCAAGAGTCCCAGGCTGGCCATTGCTCCCTGAAAGCTCAGCTCAAATCCAGGAAATATCAGGAATATGGACCCAATCATCAAACCCATTATCGTGAAATATAAAGCCTGAGGATGATCCCTCAAAAGCGTTTTAATAAGTTTGACTCCTGCTACTCCTCCAGTTAATACGCCTAAACCCACCGGAATAAGAATAATCAGGTCAAACGTCGAAATGGCTTTCAGTGTCAATGTATAAACTCCCAGCAGAAGCATGATAAAAGAACCGCTGATTCCAGGTAATATCATCCCTATTGTACTGATAAAAACTGATATGAAAAGCCATGCCAGCTTTGGCAGCATGGTCAGCTGATTCACTGAGAAAACGCCATCAGAAGCGCCTGGCATCAGTTTTATGATTGCAAGTGCCGCCATAAAAAATAATGCGAATGCAAACGGGATCCAGTTTTTTTTCTGAACCCCGTTAAATTTTGCTTTTTTATAAAGCATTGGCAGACTGCCGATTACAAGACCTATAAAGCAAAAATTAGTAGCCATGTAATAATTTTCAAATAAATACGTAATCGTTTTACTAAAGGTAAATATCCCAATTAATACACCGGTTCCTAAAACTCCCAAAAAAGTAATATTCTTTTTTAGATTTTCCCTGCTTAATGCCAATAAAATCTTATCATAAACATTAAGAATAACCGCCATCGTCCCACCGCTTACGCCTGGGATGATATTGGCTATTCCTAATATAATTCCAAAGATCAAATTTTTTATGTTATTCATTATAAAGGTTCCTTTTGTTTTGTATACTTATTTTAATTGCTCTTTGAATTTGGTTTTTAAGCATCATTTATTTCAATCTTATTTTATATTGCTAAATGCTTCAGGCCTCTGATGGTTGAACCTGCCGGCCTCTGATGGTT
>JAENWH010000497.1 GCA_016650135.1 Peptostreptococcaceae bacterium | reverse complement strand
TGTTTCAGTAACTTTGAATTATTTGATGATTTGAGTTTGAATTTATGATATAATCTAATAAATCAGTGTATCACACGCACTTATTTTAAAATTAATGAAATTTTACTAATACATGATTCTTAGTTCGACGTCACAATCTACAGAGATTCCTTTTTCAGAATATTTAAGTGCTAATAATTTAATTAAATGCCAGCTTGAGAAACAATCTACACGTAAATTACAATTTTGACTTGCAACTCTCAAGCAAAGTATTAAAAATATCACATTTGACAAGGAGTAAATTTATGACAAATATTAATAATATGATTGATCGTACATGTGCAATATTGGATTACCTCTATAAATCCGATCAACCTATTGGCGTAAGTAAATTATCTAGTAGCTTAGACTTTCCAAAAGCAACTGTTTTTAGAATTCTTACGACACTTGAAAAACGGGGAATTGTCGAAAAACAACACAATACAGACAAATATAAACTTGGAATGGTTCTTATCAAATATGGAGCTAAAGTCTCTTCAAATTTATTCCTAGTTGATATTGCTAAGCCCATTATTGATAATTTATCAGATAAAATTGGTGAGAGTATAAGTTTGAGCATTGAACACCAAGAATATTTGTTGAATATTTATAGATCTTCTAATGATAGCTCTATACTGGCATCAAGACTAATTCCAATTAGTGCATTAAATTGTTCAGCAGCAGGCAAATTTTTTTTGACTACCAAGTCTAAAGAGGCTCTCATTAAATACTTTGCTAGCGAAAGCTGCGAAAAAAGAACCACTAACTCGATTATAGATTATTATATATTTGAAAAAGAAAAGATATGTATCTTGAATAAAAAGCTCTCATATGATAATGAAGAATATGAATATGGACTCTTCTGCATCAGTTCACCAATATATTACAAAGGCAAAATCGTAGCTGCAATTAGTATTAGTGGTCCTAAAACCAGATTTGAACTCAAAGGGCTTGAAATGATGGAAAGCTCTCTTAAACTAGCATGTGAAACAGTATCTAACTTGGCAGATTATTTAGAACCGGATTGTTTATTATAAAATGTAACCCTGTGGCTTCAGATGCAAAAAATAACAGAAATCAAGAAATTAATAGGGATATTCATCAATGAAATAAAAACAAAGACAGAAGATACTCTAATTGAATTTAACCTAAATAAAGCTGTTGAGCGAGAGATTGCACGCAGTTTTTTCTACTTTTTGCAAAAATAAAACAACTCCATTCAGTTTGAATAGAGTTGTTCATATAAGTGGTGGAAATGGTGGGAATCGAACCCACGTCCAAAAGCACATTCATGAGACTTTCTTCGAGCGAAGCTAACAATTTATATTTCGCAAATTCAATCGCCTATTAGCAAGCTAAAGAATTCGCTATCTCGTTAGTCCCTTACAATACCGAGAACTCTTGCAAGGTTGTCCTGTATGTCTGACGTCTTACCTGTGATCTACAGGTGAATCTCAGAAGACGCGCGGTGCTGCTATGCAGCTAGTGCGAAATTGTTATTATTTTTAGCGTTTGTATTTAACGGCCACTTTTTACGTAGACTTGGCAACTACGGCTCGCTTATCCCACTTCAACACCCCTGTCGAAACCATTACATCCCCATAAGGTGAAACAAGTGTTCTTGCTAAATATATTTTATCATTTATAAGGCTATTGTCAAGGCTCTCCCTAAAAGAAGATAGTGTCAATATACTTTCGGGAATTAAGAATCAGAGTACTCCTATACGCTACACCAATATTGGGAAGCTATTATTTATTAACTTACATGAATCTAAGTTAATTTTATATGTTTCCTAAATTAAAACCACTGTTTATTA
>JAENWH010000405.1 GCA_016650135.1 Peptostreptococcaceae bacterium | reverse complement strand
TTCCCTGAACCAGGGATTCGGTGTTTTGCAGAACCAGATTTTTTTGACGCTCATATCCAATCAGTTGTTCAATGGATTGATCATCAGGATGTTTAACTGGGGAAATCAGCCCTTGTTTGTATATAAACATATTATATCTGGAATAGATGCCATAACCTTCAATGGGAACAAGTTCGATTCTTTTCTGGTATTTTTCAACGAAATCGATTTTTTCAGTATCCCAGGCGGGAAGGTATCCGTTGTATTTGGTGTATATACAAATATCCGCCGGACTTATTTGAGAAATTCCCTCAAGAATTTTCAGTTCACATAACAGAGATTTTTCGAGTGCTTCGGGGAGCTGTTTCCCTTGTGCTTTTGAGAGCAGGTAAATGTTTTCATCGTTTAATACTGTTTTAAGAATATATTTGCTTAAACTGGAAGATTGTTTAAAAAGCTCGGCGGCAAATGAACTATATGGACCTGGATCAACTGAAATTTGAACAGCTTTGTTTAATGCATCAATATTATATAAACAATCAGCGGTAATAAGAGTTTTTAGTTTCTCAATAACAGGATCTTGAAGCAAGCCCCTGAAAATAACCAAGGTTTCAAGCTGAAAAAATAACTCTAAATGTTTTTCATTGTGTTTCATAATGATTACTTCCTTTTCTGCATAGGATATACGAACAATTAAGTATATCATAGGAGTGGAAAATTGACAAAGCCGGTAAAAGAAAAATATAATTAATTGTTATTATTCCTGCTAAAAAAGGAGAGAAAAATGTTGACATTGGATAAAATATATCATGCAAAATTAATCCTTAAAGAAGTGGCGCGAACGACAGATTTAATATTAGCATCCAGTTTAAGTGCTGAAAATCAGGTTTACCTGAAAACTGAAAATCTGCAGGTTACAGGGAGCTTTAAGGTGAGAGGAGCTTACTATAAAATAAGTCAGCTTACTAAAACTGAAAGAGAAAAAGGAATTATTGCCTGCAGCGCGGGAAATCATGCCCAGGGAGTTGCTCTTGCTGCACAAAAAAACAAGATTCCATGCCTGATCTGTATGCCTGACGGGGCGCCCATCAGCAAAGTGGAAGCAACGAAAAGCTATGGTGCTGAAGTATGTCTCGTGAAGGACACCTACGATGATGCTTATGCAAAAGCCATTGAATTGCAGAAGAAAGAAGGAAGAACCTTTATTCATCCATTTGATGACATTGATGTGATTGCCGGCCAAGCGACTATTGGGCTGGAAATTCTTGAACAGTTGGAGGATGTTGATGCCGTTATTGTTCCTATAGGTGGCGGGGGCCTGATTGCCGGGATAGGCTTCGTCATAAAACAACTGAAGCCACAGTGTAAAGTGATTGGTGTTCAGGCAGCGGGAGCTGCCAGCATGTATGATTCTTTAAAATGCGGTGAAAAAAAATGTTTGGTTTGTGTTGACACTTTTGCAGATGGAATTGCAGTAAAAAACCCTGGAGACCAGACTTTCGAAGAAATCAAAAAATACGTTGATGAGATTGTAACAGTAACGGATGATGAAATTGCAGCGGCTATATTGATGCTTATGGAAAAACAAAAGCTGGTTTCAGAAGGAGCAGGAGCTGTCGCAGTTGCGGCTAGCATGTTTGGAAAAATAAAAATGAAACACAAAAAAATTGTCTGTCTTGTCAGCGGCGGAAATATAGATGTGAATATTCTAAACAGAGTTATAACTCGCGGCATGGTAATGAGCGGAAGAAGAAGTACAGTAGTGATAGCTTTGATGGACAAACCGGGACAGCTTCTTGGTGTTGCTGAAGCAATCAGCACAAAAGGCGGGAATGTTATAGCTGTTCATCATGACAGCAGTGACCCGAACATGTCAATCACCAGTTGTTTCTTAAAAATAGTTATGGAAACCAAAGATTACCAGCAGGTTCAGGATATCAAGGATGAATTGATAAGGAGAGGTTTCCAATTGGTTGGGGAAAAAGAACAAGGAGAATAATTGGTTTGACTTTTTGTCATATTCTAATATAAAATGAACCAGTAACTAAATATTAGTTCCGAGTTGAAGAAACCTAAAGCGCTGCGAGGTGTAATGGACTTCAACCATTGGGTTCGCAGAGAAACTTGCGGGCCTCCCGAATTGGAAAGGAATTGCAGCAAGGCCTAAATGTGCAATCCTACCCTTTCCGCGAAAGCAGAAAGGTTTTTTTGATGTTAATCAAGATTGAGGAGAAAAAAATGAAAACAAACAAGAGAAGAATTTTAGCGGTACTGCTGGTATTGGCAATGGTATTTTCCTTTGCAGCCTGCAGTGCAGCAGAGAAACCGGCTGTTGAGAAAGGCCCTGCAGAAATACAGGGTAGAATCATACTGGCCACGACAACAAGCACAAAGGACAGCGGATTATTA
>JAENWH010000138.1 GCA_016650135.1 Peptostreptococcaceae bacterium | reverse complement strand
TCCAAATCTGCATTGGCCTGATACGATTTTCACATATATTGAAGAAGAAAAAGCTTTGGTAACCTGCGACTCTTTTGGCGCACATTATTCATGCGAAGGCATTACAAACGACAAAATTGAAAACCAAGATGATTACATGAAGGCATTGAAATTTTATTTTGATATGATTTTATCGCCATTTAAGTCATTTCTTCTCAAAGCAATAGAGAAGATAGAGCCTCTGGACTTTGAAATGATTTGCACCGGTCATGGTCCTGTATTGACAAAGGAGCCAAGAAAAATTGTGGAGCTGATGAAAGGCTGGGCAAGTGTATCAAATCCTAATAAAAGAAAAACTGTAATTATCCCTTATGTTTCGGCCTATGGGTATACTGAAATTCTTGCAGAGAAAATCAAAGAAGGAATTGAGGATGCCGGGGATATAGACGTAAGACTTTATGATATGGTAAACACCAGCATGGATCAGGTTTTGGAGGAAATTGAATTTGCTGATGGTTTGCTTTTTGGGACCCCAACAATACTTGGAGAAGCTTTAAAGCCTATATGGGATATTACGACGAGCATGTTCCCGGGAGTTCATGGGGGTAAGCTGGCATCCGCTTTTGGTTCATATGGGTGGAGCGGCGAAGGCGTCCCGAATATAATTACAAGACTGCAGCAGCTAAGAATGAAAGTATATGAGCAGGGCTACAGGTGTAGATTTAAGCCAAATGAAACTCAATTAAGTGAAGCTTTTGATTTTGGCTATGGGTTTGGCGCGTCCGTCCTGGCAGGCAAAGTAGTAGAGAAGAAGAAAAAAAGGTCTGGAACAATTTGGAAATGCCTTGTTTGTGGGGAACTGGTTGAAGGAGATGAACCTCCGGCGGCGTGTCCTGTCTGCGGGGTAGGGCCGGAACAATTTATTGAAGTAGATGTAGAACCGGTGACTTTTAAATCGGAAAAGAAAGAAAAGTATGTAGTCATAGGCAATGGCGGGGCTGGAACGACAGCATGTGAAGAAATCCGAAAAAGAAATGCACTTGCAAAGATAACTGTAATTTCAAGAGAAAATGTAATCGGCTATAACAGACCAATGCTCACAAAGGGTATTTTATCAGAGATTGATATGCTTAGCCTGTTTATTAAACCGTTCTCATGGTACAAGGAAAACAATGTCCAAGTAATATTAGGCAAAAATGTATCGGAAATCGATCCAAAACATAAGTTTGTTAAAATGTCTGATGGAACAACAGAAGAATATGATAAGCTGGTGATTGCGACAGGTGCAGAATCTTTTATTCCAGAACTAAAGGGCGTTGAGAAGAAAGGCGTTTTTGTCATAAGAAATCTTGAAAACATAAACGAAATTAGAAGTTATACAGAGGAAGGCGTTAAAAAGGCAGTCGTTTTAGGGAGCGGTGTATTAGGCCTTGAAGCGGGCTGGGAACTTAAGAAAGTTGGGCTTGATGTGACTGTCATTGGAGCATCTGAAGTCATTATGAACAAGCAACTTGATGCGAATGGAAGCGAATTTTTAAAAACGGCCATGGCAAAATCAGGAGTACATCTTATAACTGGGAAAAATATTGATGAAATAATAGGGGGAGACAAGGTGACTTCCATTCGACTTGATGATGGAACCGTTATTGAGGCACAACTTCTGATTATATCTACTGGAATCAGGCAGAATATTGAACTGGCGAAGGCAATCGGAATTAATACAAATAAATCTATTGTAGTAAACGATAAAATGGAAACAGGCTTTCCAGACATATATGCGTGTGGTGATTGTGCGGAATTTGAGGGAGATAATTATGGAATATGGCCTCAGGCAATAGACATGGGGAAAGTTGCAGGAGCAAATGCTGCGGGAGATGAAAAATTATATAAAAAAACTACGCCAGCGGTAACCTTTACCGGCATGAAAACCAGCATTTTCTCAATTGGCGATATTGGGAAAACAGAAGGCAAAAGCTATAAGACCAAGGAATTCTGCGATGAGGAGAACCTTGTTTATAAAAAGCTATACTTTTTAAACGGCAGATTCTGCGGCGGCATACTGATTGGGGATACGAAATCTCAAAAGAAACTCTTCGCTGCTTTCGAGGAAAAATTGCCAATAGACAAGATGTGAAATTAAAAAAACAAAGCAAAAAACAGAAAGAATATTTTTAGAATTCAAGAAGATTAAGGGCTATCATTGTATAGCCCTTTCGTGTTATAATTAAATTTGATAATTTGCAAGCATTTAATTGAAATGATATTATTCTTTATGTATAATATTCAAATAATAATAACAAACTAAGAGGAGAACAAGAATGGGATTTTCAAATGAAGTCGGTATAGACTTGGGTACTGCAAATGTGTTGGTATATATTAAAGGGAAGGGGATTGTTTTAAACGAACCTTCTGTTGTTGCTATAAATAAGGATACAAATGAGATACTGGCGGTTGGTGAAGAGGCCAGGCAAATGCTTGGCAGAACACCAGGTAATATTGTTGCTGTCAGACCACTTAGAGACGGGGTTATTTCAGATTATGATATTACAGAAAGAATGCTGAAACACTTCATTAGGAAAACTTGTGGAGCAGGAAAGTTTTTTAAACCTAAAATAATGGTTTGCGTTCCAAGCGGTGTTACCGAAGTGGAAAAGAGAGCGGTAAGAGAAGCTACCCTGCAGGCTGGAGGAAAAGACGTTTTTTTAATGGAAGAACCGGTAGCAGCAGCAATTGGGGCGGGATTGGATATTTCCAAGCCTGATGGAACGATGGTTATAGACATAGGTGGAGGTACAACGGATATTGCAGTTATGTCAATGGGCGGAATCGTTGCCAGCTCATCAGTTAAAATAGCCGGCGATAAGTTTGATGATGCTATTATTAAATACATGAGAAAAGAACATAAATTATATATAGGTGAAAGAACAGCTGAAGATTTAAAACTAAATATTGGAACGGCGTATCCAAGAGAAGTGAATATTTCCATGGAGTGCAGAGGAAGAGATCTTGTCACTGGCTTGCCGAAGATTGTTGAGGTTTCATCTAAAGAAATGATGGAAGCACTTGATGAAGCATTATCAAGCATATGTGATGCAATACACAGAGTACTGGAAATGACGCCTCCTGAGCATGCGGCCGATATCAGCAATACAGGAATAGTAATAACAGGCGGAGGCGCCCTTCTTTATGGAATCGACAAAAGAATAGAGCAGCGAACAGGGTTAACTGCTATTATTGCTGAAAATCCAATGGATTGTGTTGCTATAGGAACGGGAAAAGCTTTGGATTCGATGCTTATACTTGAAAATGCAGCATTGAATAAAAAAAAGCCGTATATGTAAAAATTGCTGATAAAGCCCTCGTCGAGGGCTTTTACAATATTAAAGAAGGAGAAAAAAATGAAATTGGAGTTAATTGCAACTGCTACATTTGGACTTGAAGCTGTTGTTAAAAGAGAAATAGAAGCATTAGGTTATAAAATAATCAAGTCGGAGGACGGGAAAATAACCTATTTGGGGGATGAAAGAGCCCTCGTGAAATCCAACTTATGGCTAAGGTCTGCTGATAGAGTTCTGGTTAAAATGGCAGAGTTTGAAGCGAAAGAATTTGAGGAGCTTTTCCAGCAGACGAAAGCGATTCCTTGGGAGGAGTGGATTCCACTTGACGGTAATGCAATTGTTACAGGGAGTTCAGTCAGATCCCAGCTTCATAGCGTGCCTGCGTGCCAAAGTATCGTTAAGAAAGCCATTGTTGAAAGATTAAAGGGATATTATGATGTTGAAAAGTTCGCCGAGACTGGAGCGGAATATACGGTTAAAGCCAGCCTTTTAAAGGATAGAGTCACCATTACAATAGACAGCAGTGGAGCGGGGCTCCATAAAAGAGGCTATAGAATTGCTGATGTGGAAGCGCCTATTAAGGAAACCTTGGCTGCAGCAATTGTTCAACTGTCATTTTGGAAAGAAGGAAGGCTACTTGTAGATCCTTGCTGCGGGTCCGGGACGATTGCCATCGAGGCTGCTTTAATTGGAAGAAATATGGCACCTGGCCTCAATAGAAAATTTGTAAGTGAAACATGGCACGTTATCCCGAAGAAAATATGGGAGGAAGAACGGAAGGCAGCAGCTGAAACTGCCAGAAATGATGCGGATATAAGAATAGAGGCTTCAGACATTAATCCCAGGGCAATCAAGGCTGCCATGCAGAATGCCGCAGAAGCAGGAGTGGATGATTGCATCCATTTTGACACTTTGGATATAGAAAATCTTGAGGCAAAGGAAAAACAGGGTATTATTGTAACCAATCCTCCTTATGGAGAAAGAATTGGTGATGAGAGGGATATTCAGAAAATTTACAATGCTTTAGCTAAATTTTTTAAAGAAAACAATACATGGTCTTTGTTTTTAATAACATCAGATAAGGATTTTGAATTTAAGGTTTTTGGCAGAGGCGCCGACAGAAGAAGAAAACTTTATAATGGAAGAATTGAAGCGTGCTTGTATCAGTTTCATGGAGTTAAATTACCAAAATAGTACAGAAGTCGCAGCTGAAGAATAATCAGGAGTGTTTTATGACAATCAAAATTGGTATTTGTGATGACAATCTAGAGGATAGTAAGATTTTAAGGGAAGCACTAATTTCTTATGAACCTTCTCTCCAAATTTCTTCGTTTACAAATGGAGAATCTCTGCTATTGGAGTGTTCTGATAATCGGTGTTTATTTGATATTATTTTCCTGGACATCTATATGCCGGGGCTAAATGGGATTGAGACGGCGGCTAAAATCCGGGATATCATGAAGGACACTAAAATAATATTCACCTCATCAAGCAAGGACCATTATTCAGATGCTTTTGATGTTTTTGCCTATAATTACCTGGTGAAACCCATCCAGGCGGAAAAGCTGAACAGGGTTATTGAAGAGGCTATTGCGGCGATTGGCCTGGAGAGACGGCAGCAGATTTGCTTCAGTTATAAAGGTGGTGCTTACCGGATATTCTGCCGGGACGTATTATATATCGAAAGTGATGACAAAATTATATTTTTCCATATGGTGGATAAAACACTTTTACAAACTTATGGAAAATTGGATGAAATATTGGACCAATTACCAAATGAACTTTTTGCCAGATGCCACCAGAGCTTTATCGTTAATATTCATCATATATCCGAGATGTCCGAAAACCATTTCCGGGTAGGGTCCGCAGTTGTGGGAATATCCAGGAAGTATTTAAAGGAAGCTAAGGAAAAGTATTTTAGTTATCTATTCACCAATATGAATCGAGGATAGATGATGGGGAAGAAATATAAAAAGGAAATTTTTCTCGTAATAGGATTTGCGCTGGCTGTAATGCTTATAAATTTACCCTTTGCCTATACGGCCAACTACCACCGGATTACAGGAGCACCTACGGGAGAAAACGGGAGCATTGACTTAACTTCTGTCAAAGCGGACGGGAGCAAAATATACCTGGATGGGGAGTGGCAGTTTTACTGGAATCGATTCATTGAGACAGACCGTGAAAAAGCCTTGAGCCCCGCCCTGCTCATTAGGGTTCCGGATGCCTGGTCAATGTATGAATCAGGGGGCAAAAAACTTCCAGCAGCTGGATTTGGCAGTTACAAGCTAACAGTAAACGGCTACGATTATGATCGGGAAGTGGCCATCTACATACCGGATTTTGGCGGAGCTTACCGTTTGTATCTGGACGGGCAACTTGCGGCAGAAAGCGGCACGGTTTCCAAAGTGGTGAACAAGATTTTCACCGTTCCAAAGTCTCAAATATACCCGGTAACGATTGGGGAGCGGGCGCCCCATGAGATAATCATTGAGGTGGC
>JAENWH010000208.1 GCA_016650135.1 Peptostreptococcaceae bacterium | reverse complement strand
TATCATAGTATGTAATAAGTATATAGCAAGTATGCAGAAAACATACGGAAATGGAGGTAAATTGTGACCCAATCCAACGAGACTTTAAAATTGTTATATGAATTAGTCAATATTCCCAGCAGCACTGACACTGCCACGGAAGCTAAAGTAGAAGCATTAGTTTTCGAAAAACTAAAGAGTATACCAAAATTACAAAAGGACAACACCCTCGGTTTAGAAAATATTGAACACGATTCCCACAACCGGTCAATTGTATGGGGTCTGCTCAAGGGGAGTGGTAAAGAAACAATCGTTCTTTTGAATCACCACGATGTGGTTGATACCCATGATTATGGGAGTCTGCAAGGACTCTCCTACAGCCCGATTGAATTAAAGGAAGCCATGAAAACCGGGAATTTTTCAAAAGATGTTATGCTTGATCTTCAAAGTGAAGACTGGATGTTCGGACGCGGAACCGCCGATATGAAAGGTGGCTTGTCACTTCAACTGAAGCTTCTTGAGAAATTCAGCAAAAAAGAGAATTTTAATGGAAACCTATTGTTTTTATCAGTCCCGGATGAAGAAAATCTTTCACTTGGTATGAGAAACAGTTCAAAATTACTTTATACCCTTTCCAAAACTTATAATCTGGATTACAAACTACTCATCAATTCAGAACCACACGAACGTGCCAATGGCAAATTTACAATTTATGACAGTTCCGTTGGCAAAACCATGGCAGTGGTTTATGTGCAGGGTCAAAAAGCACATATTGGCAAAGTTTTCGAAGGACTCAACCCCTTAACCATTCTGGCACGAATTCAGATTCATACTGAACTGAACAGTGAATTCAGCGATAAGGCACTTGGTGAAATATCCACGCCTCCATCCTGGAGTTTTGCAAGGGATTTCAAAGAAAGCTATGACGCTTCAATACCTGGAGCTGCAGGCGGTTATCTCAGTTTTCTGACCTTAAACAGTACTCCTAAGAAAATATTAAATACTTTGAAAAATGTCTGTTCCGTATCTTTTGAAGAAACTGTATCTCACTATAAGAAAGAATACAAAAAAGTATTCCCAAATCAAAATGAGATTCCTGATTATCAGCCAAATATTAAATTCTATGAGGAGCTGCATCAAGATGCAATGGCAAAGGATTCCGAAAAAACCAAAGTAATCCTCAATCAATGCTTTGTAGAGATTAAAGAACAATTGAGCCAGGGGAAAATTTCAACACCAGAATGCAATTTTATCATTATAAATCATCTGTTGGAATTTGTTGCCTATAACACCCCGACCATCATTATTGCACTTTCACCACCGTATTACCCTCATGTCACAAGTTGCAGTAATAAAGACTACAAAGAAATTTTCGGTGTAATGCAACAACTCTTTTCTAAAGAAGAGATTGAGTTCTCTCATTATTTCATGGGAATCTCAGATTTAAGTTATGTCGGGCTTCAAAACGGAAGTGAAATCATTCCTTATGTATCACAAAATATGCCTTTATGGAAAGAAGACTTTTATACCATCCCTTTTGCTGATATGGAATCACTTGCAATGCCGACTCTAATAATTGGTCCTTGGGGAAAGGATCTGCATAAAAAAACGGAACGTGTCTACATCCCAGATCTTATTGAAAATGTTCCGAACTACATTGAGCAACTTATTAATAATTTATTATAAAATAAAGGAGGTCACACAATGCAAAATGCAATCGTTAATTTTGTCAACACCGCTACCGGATATCTATGGGGACCATTCATGCTGGTTCTGCTTCTTGGCGGAGGAGTCTTTCTAACTTTCAGACTAAAATTCATTCAATTCCGTTTTTTTGGTTACATGCTGAAACAGACCGTCGGTTCCGTATTTAAAAAGAATAAAATAACTTCAGAAAAAGAACCAGAAGGTACTCTCACACCTTTCCAGGCTGTAACCACTGCCTTGGCTTCAACAGTAGGAGCCTCCAACATCGTTGGTGTTCCTGTCGCTATCTTTTTTGGAGGCCCAGGTGCTGTATTCTGGATGTGGATCACAGCACTTATAGGAATGATAACAAAATTCTCAGAAATTGTCCTTGGCGTTAAATACCGCGAAAAAAATGTAAATGGCGATTATGTCGGCGGACCAATGTATTACTTGAAAAATGGATTAAAATCTAAAGCATTAGGTAATACCTACGCATTTCTGTTTATGCTGACAATAGTGTCGGGAATTATGGTTCAAGCAAATTCTGCCGCTGGTGCTGCAGTTACGTTGGGGCTCCCAACCTATGTGTCCGGGGTCATCATACTAATAATGGTAGGCCTAATTGTTATTGGAGGCGTCAAAAGAATTGGTAGAGTTTCAGAAGTATTTGTACCATTTATGGCAATATTTTATGTTATCGGTTGTCTCATTATCATCATAGCCAACATTTCAGCAGTTCCAGCTGTTTTCGCTTTAATATTTAAAAGTGCCTTCACAGGCCAAGCAACCGCTGGCGGATTCCTTGGAAGTACCATTGCAATGGCCCTTAGATGGGGAATTGCAAGAGGAGCTTATTCTAACGAAGCCGGTATGGGCAGCGCTCCTATCGCACATTCAACAGCTAAAACAGATCACCCTGTACGTCAGGGATTCTGGGGAATGTTTGAAGTTTTCGTAGATACACTGGTTATTTGCACGATGACAGCCCTTGTTATCTTGACCAGTGGGATTTGGAAGTCAACAGATGTTATAGCAAGTGGTATGACATCAAAAGTATTTTCTGATTTCTATGGTCCTATTGGAGGTTATGTCGTAGCTATATCTGTCCTGCTATTTGTAATATCCACCATATACGTAATACTTTT
This sequence comes from Peptostreptococcaceae bacterium, assembly GCA_016650135.1. Next base: position 1,674 of record JAENWH010000208.1, on the reverse strand, counting down.
CTACGGCGAACGTCTGGCAGAATATCTGTTCGGTCATACTTTCTCACTTGTAATGCGCTATGTATATCTTGCCGCATGTTTCGCAGGTGCTGTAGGCGGGCTGAAATTTGTATGGATATTCCTCGACTTGCTGTTTGGCTTGTCAGTTATTCCAAATATGATTGGTGTTATTGCACTTTCTGGTGTAGTCGCCGCTCAAACCAAGGAATACTTTACAACTGAAGGCAAGTATTATTTAAAGGACGTGGGTTCCAAAGGACATTATCAGAAGACAATTGATAAAAAGTGATGCATCTCAGCTAGAGCCTTTCTAATATAAATTGAAAAAGATGGGAATACATTAACTTATGTATTCCCATCTTTTTCGTTATCCCTCATTCTTCACTGCCAGCAATTTATGAGTGAGTTTTCTTCAACCCTTTTTTGTAAAATACAAACATAAGTACAGCTGCAATGAACGCCATTAAAGACCCATAATAGAACGGAATTTTGTTATTTACATTGTCATATAGAAACCCTGCAATCAGACTGGCAGGAAGGATTGTTACCCCAACCAGACAATTGTAGATGCCAAGGCCGGTTCCCCTTTTATCATCAGGAATCAGGTCTGTCGCAAGTGCCTTCTGTATGCCGTCTGTAGTCGCGCTGTAAAGCCCATACAGGGCAAAGAGGATTACAAGTATGGTTATACTTTCATTCCTGCCAAATCCAAAGTAAATGGCTGAATAAAGCAAATATCCGAAAATAATCAGTTTTTCCCGGCCGATTTTATCCGACAATATGCCTGCAGGTATGGAAAAAATGACTGATACAGAATTAAAAATCATATAAATGATAGGAATAAACGCTGCCTCTACCCCTAGGTCGGTGGATTTAATCAGAAGTAGTGCATCTGTTGAGTTACCTAAAGTGAATATAAAAACAATCCCGAGAAAAGCGTAATATTTTTTAGGAAAATCCTTTAATGAAATTTTACCTAATGGTGCACACTTCTCACATTTCACTTCCTTTACAAAGCAGACGATGGAAATCAGCCCAAATATTCCTGGTATTCCAGCGATTAGAAAAACCATTCTATAATCTCTTGGGAATATCAACAAAATCGCAGCAGCTATAAGTGGTCCGATGATTGCGCCGCTATTGTCCATCGCTTTGTGAAAACCGAAGCTCCTTCCTCTTTTACCTTCTTCCGAAGAAGCCGCTATCAGACTATCCCTTGGCGCGGTCCTGATTCCTTTGCCAACTCTTTCTGTAAATCTGACCATCAATACCTGAAAAGGTGTGTTGACTATTGCAAACATCGGTGAAAGTATTGCCGTGCAGGCATATCCGGCAATCATAAACGGCTTGTTCTTTCTAATTTTATCACTCCACCAGCCTGATAAAGCATTGATGACTGATGATGTGCTTTCTGCCACCCCTTCAATCAAAGAGATCTCTGTTTTTGAGGCGCCTAAGGACATAAGAAATAAAGGCATTACCGCATAAATCATTTTTGTCATTGTATCCGTCAAAAAGCTAGTAAGTCCAATAAAAAAAATGTTTTTTTCGATGCCGAAAATCTTCTTTTTCGCAGGTTCATTTTCGTTTTTTACTTTACCCATCGTTTATTACCAAACAATCCCTTGAATATTTTAAAATGATATTTACAAACATCCCAAAGTCATTTCCCGG
>JAENWH010000160.1 GCA_016650135.1 Peptostreptococcaceae bacterium | reverse complement strand
TCTTTACCTCGCTTTTCCCTTAATGTTGCAAACAATCTGACTTTGATTTCCATTAAAAATTCCTTTCTTTCGGGTCACATAGATAACTGATCAAAATGCCAGAGCAACTATCAATTTTCTTCGATGAACCACCCCAAAATATATTATAGAGTCGAATTATTATAAAAGGGCCCTCGAAAGAGCCCTTTAATTTTATTTTGTCTTTAGAGTCCTAATAATGTCTTTCTTTCAGAAGTAGGGATCCCATCAACGCCCCATCCTCTTATTTTGTAATATTCAGGAAGCATTTCAGAAAGCCTGGAAAGGTTTCCTTCAGAAGGGCCGCTGGAAATAGGGTCTTCCAGCAGACGCTTTGGCAAGGTATCCTGTGATGGATCAATGCCTGCCTCTAAATTGAACAGCTTTTCAAGGTTCCATATGCGTTCACCGGACAGAAGAATATCTTCACCTGTCCAGTTTGTTCCAAGCACTGCGTTTATTAATGATTTATAATCTTCTACTCCCAATGCAAAGGAAGTAAACAAACAAAGTCCGGCGGAATCAATGAAAGCAGTTAAGTCCTGGAAGATTTTTACCCAGCTTGCTTTACCTTCAATAGTAAAACGATCCAGCTTTTCAGGTAGGCCAAGAATTTCAGGTGAAATTAAATAGGCTCTTACGTGGCAGCCGCCACGGTTTGACGTAGCGTATGAAAGTCCCTGGCCTTGAATTGCTCTTGGATCATAGGCAGGCAACTCCTGTTTCTTTACAGACATGGACAGTTCCGGTACACCGTAAGAATTTGTCAAAACATAAGAACCGTCAGCCATCTTATCTCCAAAACCTTCTCTTAATCCGATTCGCTTTGTCCATTCAACAACAGCTTCGTTGTTCCCAAACTCAAGGGACAACCCGTTCAAGTCTTCATTTTTCAGATAACCCTTTTGAAAAAGTTCCATGGCAGCCGCAATGGTTGCGCCAGTTGAGATCGTGTCAATCCCATACTCATTGCACCAATAATTTGCTTTAATAACCGAAGCCATATCAGAAACACCGCAATCACCACCAAAAGCCCAGATACTCTCGTATTCAGGTCCGCCACCTTCAATGTCGTCCACTTTGCTGTATCGGCCGCAGCCAATAGGACATCTGTAGCAAGGATCTTTTCTGACTAAATATTTTTCTGCCAGTAATTCGCCGCTGATTTCTTCGGCATTAGGGAATTGGGAAGTCTGAAAATTATTTGTTGGAAATACGCCGCCTTCATTTATTATATTTACAAGTACAGCAGAGCCATATGCAGGCAGCCCTTGCCCGGTTACTCCGTTTTCTTTAATTTTGGCGCCGCAAACTTTGACAACTGCTTTTAATGCGGCCTCATCCGCTAATGACACCTTCTTTGTTCCGCGTACAGTAATGGCCTTCAAGTTTTTGGAGCCCATAACGGCACCAACGCCAGAACGCCCGGCTGCCCTGGAAACGTCATTTAATATGGCAGCCATAAATGACAGCTTCTCTCCTGAAGGGCCTATGGTCAACACCCTTGATTTTTCAGGTACTTCTTTTAACAGCATTGAGGTGGTTTCCGAAACAACTTTGCCCCAAAGGTGAGAAGCGTCTCTTATTTCCACCGTATCATCCTCAATCATTAAATAAACCGGTTTTTCGGATTTACCTTCTACGATAATAATGTCATACCCCGCGAACTTCAGTTCTGCACCCCAGTAGCCTCCGGAATTAGAAGAAGCAATAGTCCCTGTAAGCGGCGACTTTGTAACCACCATATATCTTCCACCTGTTGGAGTAGGTGTGCCCGTAAGAGGACCCGCTGCAACAAGTAATTTATTCTCAGGGCTCAAAGCATCGACCAGAGGAGACACTTCGTCAACAAAAAGCTTTGTAGCTAAACCACGGCCTCCGATGAATTTCTTTGCAACTTCTTCATCGAGAGGTTCAACCTTGATTATACCGTTACTCAAATTCACTCGTAAAATTTTTCCTTGATAACCATACATATTATTATCCCCCTTTTTACTGTTATGCTTTTTTATTTAAAAATAAAAAAGCAAAGAAATAACATCATTTACGATGCTTCCTTTGCACAATGGCAGGTGTACAAATCACTCTGTACGCCCTAACGTTTTCGTCGGCACTAATATTTTTCGTGTCAAGCGAAAATCGGAAGACTTATTTAGAAAATTCTAAATATTGACACTAATCTTACTATTAACCCATTCATATGTCAATAGGGGAAACAGACCTTTTTTTAGCAAGTTAATCCAAAATAGGAGCAAATAAGTGGCATAAAAGGACCGTTAACAAATTGACAAAAGGAACCTTGAAAAGGTATAATTAAAGACAATTATGAGAACCTCCGACTTCTGTGCGACACATTCTCAGCATTGAGAAAATGCCGTTGGAAGCGTTAGGGTAATGAGAGTGATTTTGTTGCCTGCCATTGTGCGAAGGAGAGTGAAAAATGATATTACTTTGCCATATAACACGGAGAAAGGTTGAGAATCAAAAATGAAAAGATTGAAATTTTCTAAGGAAAAATGTATCGGATGCCAACTATGCGCACAGGTATGTTCCGCAATGAAGGAGGGTGTCTATTGCCCCTCTAAAGCTAGAATTGATATTGAAACTTACTACGATGACGGAAATATAAAATACAAAGATTCTTTCTGTATTTTATGCGGAATGTGTGTAAAAGCATGTCCGGTACAATGCATTACAATGGGAGAATATATAACCGTTGACCACGCTAAGTGTATCGGCTGTGGTGCTTGTGCAGCGAAGTGCCCAAAAAAAGTAATAAAAATAAGAGATGAAAAATCATATATATGTGACACTTGTAAAGGTGATCCAACCTGTGTTAAGACATGCCCGCAGCATGCATTAACTTTTGAGTAGAGAGAGGGGAGAGATTATTATGACAATGTCAGGATATAAAAATTGTGTATTAAGAGTAGATCTTACCATGAAGGGTGCTACAACCGAGCCTCTTCGAATGGACTGGGCAGAGAAATATATTGGATCAAAAGGTCTTGCTATTAAATACCTTTATGAAGAATTAGCCCCTGGAATAGATGCCCTGGGCCCAGAAAACAAGCTGATGCTTACAAACGGTCCATTTACAGGAACACCGGTACCTTGCTCTGGGAAACTTTCAGTTGCGGCAAAGTCTCCGGCAACAGGGACGATCAACGATTGTTCCATTGGAGGTCATGCAGGATTACAGATAAAATATGCAGGGTATGATGCGATTATTTTTGAAGGAAAATTAACGAAACCTGGATATATATTAATTGAAGACGATAAAATTCAGTTTAAGGATGCTTCTAACCTTTGGGGAAAAGGATCCCATGAAGTTGAAGGAATTCTAGCGAAAAAATACGGGCATGAATATAGCATTATGTCCATTGGCCCAGCTGGAGAGAATTTGGTTACGATGGCCTGTATCAATTCGGATTATTATAGACAGGCAGGGAGAGGCGGCATCGGAGCTGTCATGGGATCGAAAAACCTGAAAGCTATTGTTATTAAGGGTACCGGATGTGTTGAGATTCCAAACATTGTAGAAGCAACGAATAAAATTATACAGATTCTTCAAGAGGACGTACTGCAGGAGGACAATACCTTTGTATATGACTGTGGAACAACTGCTTTTCTTGAAGCTTGCAATGATGGGGGGATTCTACCAGTCAATAATTTCCAGGATGCAACGGATGAAAGATGGACAGAATATAATGGAGATGTTCTTCTTGAAGGGAAAAAAGGAAAAAGAGGTTGTGGAAGCTGTGGATTAGGCTGTGGAAACTTCCTTCAAATTGGAGATGCAGTTTGCGAAGGGCCTGAATATGAGTCAATAGCAGTAGCTGGACCAAATGCGGGAGTTAGAGACCCTGAGGCTATTGTTAAGTTTAATCAGGTTGCAGATGACATGGGATTAGATACAATCAGTTCGGGAGATGTGATCATATGGGCAATGGAGATGACAGAAAAAGGAATTCATGACTTTGGCATAAACTTTGGGGATTCGGCGAAGATGCTTGAATACTTAAAACTTATGGCGAAAAGAGAAGGGGTTGGGGCAGAACTTGCTTTGGGAGTAAAAGCCTGTGCCGCCAAGTATGGCGGGGAAGATTTCGCCATGCATGTAAAGGGACTTGAATTTCCGCAATACGAACCGCGTGGATCGTGGGGAATGTCTCTAGCATATGCTGTTTCTGACAGAGGCGCATGCCACATGAGAGCATATGCACCAAACGTTGAGGTTTTTGCAGCAGCGATCCCTCCTTATACTGCTGAAGGTAAAGGCCAAATGGTTTATGATCTGGCTGAAATGAATGCAGTTAAATTTTCCCTTTGCATCTGTGATTTCTGGGGTACTTTAACATATGAAAGAATGGCAGAAATGCTTACTATGGTGACGGGAAGAGAATGGACAGTCGAAGAAATGGCACAGGTTGGCAGAAGAGTTATTAATATTGCAAGGGCCTTCAACCAAAGGGAGGGCTTTAACAGGAAAGATGACACCATGCCTAAGAGATTGGCTAATGAAGCATTGAAATCAGGAGCTGCTGCAGGACAAAAAATTCCACAGGAAGCTTTCGAAGATATGCTGAATCAGTATTATGAAGTGCTTGGCTGGGATTCAAACGGAATGATTTCTGAAAATCAGCTATGCCACTTATAAGATTTTATGGTAATATAAAACTATAAAAAACATATTGAAACATATTGAAACATATAAAACGAAAGCAGGATATTCATTATTATTATATGATTTCCTGCTTTGTTTAAAACCGGAGGGGAAAGAGATGGAAATAACAATTTCTCTAAGAGGCACATTAATAAAATATTTTGAAGGAGAAAAAGAGAGAGTTGTTCAGGTTCCGAATAATAGTACTTGTGATGAAGCTTTGAAAACTGTAGGAATGGATTACAGACAAATTAAAGGATTTGGGTTTGTTGCCATTAATGGTAAACGGGTGATGATTTATGACAGACTGCACGATGGAGATCAACTGAAAGCATATTCCAGCATATCAGGAGGCTGATGTTTTATTCCTGTATTTTTAACAATTAATTGAAGGAAAGTGAATAAAAAAGAATAGGAGACTAAAATGATTCAAGATGCAAAAATACTTTTTGTGGATTTAACGGCAAGACAAACAAGAGTGGAAAAAATTGACGGAGAAACCTACCGAAAATATCCTGGCGGATCGGCATTGGGCATGTATATCATGTTAAAACATATGGA
>JAENWH010000311.1 GCA_016650135.1 Peptostreptococcaceae bacterium | reverse complement strand
ACCGTCTAATTTCCAGGACAGCATTCCGCTTTTATCTTTAATCCAGCTTGCCAAAACGTCTACATCTTTAGTTTTATCAAGCGAAAGCAAAGGAAATTCGTGCTTTTCCTTTGGCAGATTACCCATTATCTCATACCCTACATGAGCCGTCGGGCTGTTTGAAAGAACTATGCCTGTTTCTTCTTCTAAAGAAACTAATTCATCGTAAAGCTTGTCATAATCAATATTTGGAATGATCTCTTTGTTCTCCTGATAATAGGCTTCTCCAGCTTTATTCAACTGTGCCACAAGATCCTTTATTCGGATTAATCTATCCATATTCTTCCCTTCATTTATAACCAGTTAACTCTGCTAATGATAAATCAAAACTAAAATCAGCAAATGTATTTTATAATTTTTTTATTGGCGCCAAATCTTTTGCCAGTTTTTTTGCTCCTACGGAATCAAACATTACCTTCAGAATTTTCTGGTCGACCTCTGTTACCAGACCATCACCGAATTTACTGTGATTCACCCTGTCTCCCACCTTATAGTTTTCATTGCTATGGCTGGCTGCGTTTGAAACCACCTGCGTTTTCGCATACTTCAAGCTGTCAAAGGGCTTAAAGGTTCCAGGGCTGCTGTACCCATCTCCACCACCCATGCTCCATGGCGTGTTCATGGTTTCCTTCTTTTCCCAAATCGCATCACCTGTAAGAACCTTCTTATCAATTTCTTTAAGGAATTGAGACTCTTTTGTATAATCGGTTTTACCATATAATGTACGCATTTCTGCGCTTGTCAAATAAAGGCGTTCTTTTGCCCTTGTCATTCCAACATAACAAAGTCTTCTTTCTTCCTCAATTCCACTAGGGCTATCGATTGATCTCCAACTTGGGAAAAGACCGTCCTCCATACCTGGCAAAAATACAATCGGGAACTCAAGACCTTTAGAACTGTGCATAGTCATTAAAACAACAGCATCTTCTTTGGCATCATGATTGTCTATTTCAGCCATTAAGGCAATTCTTTCCATAAAACTTGCAAGACTTAATTCCGCATCGTCTTTTTCATAATCATATATGACTGACTTAAATTCAAGCAGATTTTCAATTCTGCTTTCAGACTCCACAGTATTTTGCTGCTCTAACGCTTTTAAATAGCCGGTTTTCACCAGCAGCCCGTCATAGATATCAGAAACCTTTAAATTTTCTTTTTCGTTATGATAATCCATTATTGCAGTGACCATTTTTTTGATGCTTTCTACCGCCTTTGAAGGAAGCCCCTCCACAATTTCATCATCAATCAGCGTCTCCAGCATACTTTCATTTCTTACTCTGGCTAATGTTTCCAGTTTTTCAACTGTTTTATCGCCCATACCTCTTTTAGGTTCATTTATTATTCTTTTTAAAGACAAATCATCGGCGACATTTTGAACCAGTCTCATATAGGCAACAATGTCTTTGATTTCTTTTCTGTCGTAATATCTCAAGCCTCCAAGTACTCTATATGGGATGTCTCTACTGGAAAGGCTATCTTCAAAATTTCGTGACTGTGCATTCGTTCTGTATAAAATGGCAAAATCCTTATATCTTAATTCTTTCGAATGAAGCCGGTCTATTTCCTGACTGATGTATCTGGCTTCTTCTTTCTCACTGTCTGCCCGGTAATATACAATTTTCTCTCCCGCTTCCTTTTCTGTCCATAGTTTTTTGTCTTTTCTTATGCTGTTTCTTTCAACAACGGAATGGGCACCGGCAAGAATGTTAGAGGTGGATCTGTAATTCTGTTCCAACTTAATCACTTTTGTTCCCGGGAAGTCTTTTTCAAAATCCAGGATATTCTTAATATCTGCGCCACGCCATTGATATATGCATTGATCATCATCACCTACCACACAAATGTTATGGTGTGCCTCAGCCAGAAGCTTCACAAATCTGTACTGCATAAAGTTTGTATCCTGATACTCGTCCACCATGATGTATTTAAATCTCTCCTGGTACTCTCTTAATACTTCTTCATCCTTTTCAAATAAAAGAACTGTATTTTTTATTAAATCATCAAAATCCATGGCATTGTTTTTCCTCAGTACCGCTTCATAGGCAGCATAAAGTTCCCCAACCGTTTTCATTTTATAGTTGTCCCCATTGATTTCAAGAAATTTCCTTGGGGAAATGGCTTTTTCTTTACAGTCGCTGATGATTTTAAGCAGATAAGGAGGTGCAAAACTCTTGTCATCAATGTTTTTTCCTTTTATGCAGGATTTTATTACCGTCTTTTGGTCCGTCGGGTCGTAAACAACAAAATCATTTTTATATCCCAGTATTTCCGAATGCTTCCTTAATATTCTAAGGCATGCCGAATGGAAGGTGAGAATCCACATATTGATTCCGTCCCCCACCAGATCTTCCACTCTGTCTCTCATTTCCTTTGACGCTTTATTTGTAAAGGTAACAGCCAATATATTATAAGGACTGACGCCCTTCTCTTTGATCAAGTAGGCAATCCTATGGGTCATCGTGCTTGTCTTGCCGCTGCCCGCTCCAGCCATAATCAATAATGGCCCATCTGTGTGTACAGCCGCCTCACGTTGTTCTTTATTCAGCTTATTTAAATAATCCATAATTTCTCCTAAGTTTCGATTTTCCATCAGTTAATTTTATCACAGAAGACTAATAATTTCAAACCCATTATAAGCATCCGACATTGGGTTTGTGAAAAATATAACCCTTTAAATTTCAACGATTCCAATTTAAGTTATCCACAGGCAAAACCATAAAAGCTTTGATTTCTGCGGTTGCTGGAGGGATATAATAAATCATGAAGTGGTTCATTGTTTCATCCAATAAAATAATCCACAGATTACCTGTGGATTATTAAAATTTCATATAAGTATTTGCAATGGGTCTGGAAAAGCTAAACCCAATGCCGGATGCTTATAATGGGCTTATTCTACGATTGTAGCTACAACGCCGGAACCTACGGTTCTTCCGCCTTCTCTAATTGCGAATCTCAGTCCTTCTTCAATGGCGATTGGTGTAATTAGTGTGATTGTCATCTGGATATTGTCTCCAGGCATACACATTTCTACACCTTCAGGTAACTGAAGATCTCCTGTTACGTCTGTTGTTCTGAAATAAAACTGAGGTCTGTATCCGTTAAAGAATGGTGTATGTCTTCCGCCTTCTTCTTTTTTAAGTACATATACTTCACTTTTAAATTTTGTATGTGGATGAATTGT
>JAENWH010000386.1 GCA_016650135.1 Peptostreptococcaceae bacterium | reverse complement strand
TTTCTATGCCAGCCAACTTCGAATATATCATTGATGGAAAGGCTAAGACTCTACCGATAAAAGAGAATATGTGGAATGAGCGATATGAGTTCACCTTAGTAAATTAATCATAAAATAATAAGGGACTGTAGCAAAAGTTCGGATGCAGTTGGGCATCAAATAGCAAACGTTTCAATAGGAGTATAGTTGTAAGTGGTATACTAAATTCCATAGATTCAGGCATTTAAGATTCCTGTCGGATCCGACTACATTACAGTTAATGGCATATATAAGCCTAATGATACAGTAGCGCAAATCAAAGGTGGAAGAACAGATCTTCCTATAAGGGCTGTGCTTGAAGCATTTGGAGCGAACGTAAGCTGGAACTCGCAAAGAGCCATTGTTGAGGTAAATATGCAGGTGGTATCTATGATCAAGAACGAAACTATTAAATATAATGATGGTTCATTTTATACGGGAGATACTAAGCATGGGATTCCGAATGCTGAGGGAACTGTAACTTATGGCGATGGTGACTTTTATATTGGCAATTTTGTAAATGGTGTCTTTGAAGGATACGGTACATGCACAAGTGCGGATGGCGAGGAATATCTTGGAATATTGACATCAAATAAGTATGATCTAGAGGGTATATTTAATGAATATGCAAATGGTGGAATCAAGGGATTACATCAGAAGCATTCGGTAGAATTATTCCATTCCTATTTGATGAAGTAAAGGTTAATCGTATAGAATCTCAACACAATCCTAATAACCCAAATTCGGGTAAGGTTATGGTAAAATGCGGATTAAAATACGAGGGAATTTTACGTCAAGCTGACTTCAGTAATAGGGGAATAGTTGATGCAGCAATTTATAGCCTTTTATCAAATGAATATAATAATAATCTTGTGTAGGGAACGGAAAGGGGGCCAATTTATGAAACGCAATTACCGTATCATTATGGGCTTTGCGATGGTACTGCTATTAAGCATATTGTTTTCAACGGTAGCTTATGCCAATTCGGCAGAGCCACCCAGTTTCACCGTAATTGTATCTAATCCACTGGAAGATTTGTCGTTATCTCTGCGGTTTGCGAACGAGGGGAAAACAGAAGCGATTGTGCTAAACGAGGAGCATAAGGCGTGGGAGACTTATTACAGATTTTTCTATCATATGTCTCCGATTGGAAATGATAATCTGGATGACGCAGTGCTTATTGTTCAGAGTAACGAAAAGAACTTTCAATGTTCTCTCCCTGCCGACACGTTTAATACATACAACAATTTGTTGACGTTGGATATGAAGACAGAAAACCTGACAATCGGTCAGCCGCCGTTAAGAGTTCCCCTCTTAGTTATGATGCGGATTATTTTGACTCTGGTCATTGAAGGCGTAATATTCTTTATCTTTGGCTATCGTAAGAAGTCGAGTTGGCTTGCTTTTTTTGCAATCAATTTAGTTACCCAGGGAGCTCTGAACGTAATGCTTACCGTACCCAGTTTAGAATCTTATTGGCTACTTGGTTTTATATTTGGCGAGATAGTGGTTCTGGCTGTGGAACTTATAGCATTTATCTTCGTTGTGAAAGAATTCGGAAAACGCCGAGTGGCTGTGTATACTGTCACAGCGAATGCGGCCAGTTTAATAATAGGCGGACTTCTGATTACATATTTGCCGGTATGAGATACACACAAGCATAATGAGTATAGCTGGCAGTTAGGACTTTCTTATCAAAATATTGACATCGTATGTCTGCAATCCCCAATAATTGCTCTGATAATATTTCTAACTTATAAATATCCACAAAATCACCAACCTTTCTTCTTGATATATAATAATATAACTACTAAAAATGTAAATAAATTTAAACAACTTGATGAAAAATCAGATAAAAACTAAACGGAATGTTTAGTAGGAATTGATATGAACAATATAAATTCGGTATATATTAAGATTCTGAACACGGGTGGATCCGGTGCCAGCTGATGTATCTTATATAAACATTGAAATTGTAACGAACTTCTATAAGAAAGGTTTCCGGGAGTTTTTATTGAGATATTCCTGAGGTTTTGCGATTAAACTTCACACCGGATCCAGTTCTAGCAAATGTATTGAATATATAATGGAATTCTAATCCAAAAGAAAATTGGTTAGAAGTTTTTTTGAGTTACTTCAGAAATTTTGTGATTAGTATTCACGCCGGATCCAGGTGAAATAAAAGTAAAAAAACGTGTTGTAACAAGCAACACACTGTAATACTACTATCATAGACTAAGCGAAAAAAGATTTTTGCTTATTACCTTTATTGTTTCTGCGATTTTACTTATAATAAGTTTGATTTATAGAAATCCTCTTTTGGCTGTTTGCGTTATTATGGCCTTATTTACGATAATAATCAATACTAATCATTTTTAAAAACAATTTGAAAATACTTTTCGAAAACATCATATCATCCATAATCTTACTGTGTCTTGATTGCATTGAGGAACATCCTGGTGCATACCAAAGTACAAGACAGC
>JAENWH010000246.1 GCA_016650135.1 Peptostreptococcaceae bacterium | reverse complement strand
GCAAAAGGTTTTATTGTTACATCATTCAGCCCGTATGCCTTTTGCGTAAATTGAATATTTCTTTCAAGATACTGGCTTTCTTTGTTTATTTCATCTGGCGATACAATGAAATTTTGAACTACCATTGCTGCTCCTGACCCAATAAGTCCAACCACAATCATAATTACTGGAACTGTCAACATTAATCTGTATTTTTTCTTTAAAATTCCAAAAGCAAAAGCTGCGGCTGCAACCAAGGAAAATACGATTAATAACCTATAAACCCAAAGAGTAACGTTTGCATCAGTAAATCCTGCTCCGTAAAGAAGATCTGTCTTTGAATACAGTAAACTATACTGCTTCAAATAGAAATTAACACCTAGCATTGCAAAAAACAGAACGCCAATTACTATCAGCTGTTTCGATGCAATTCCCATAAGTCTCATAAAGTTTTCATCATCGAACTGCTTTTTCTTATTAAAAGGAGTGTTCATATTCCCGGCGCCACCAAATGCTTTGCCTAGAATATCCCCAAGTCCGCCCATGTTTCCAAAGCTTCCAAAGTTTCCGAAACTTCCAGCCCCTTGCTGCTTAGCCCCCCCACTGCCGTCATATCTTGTTTCGTCCTGAGGCCCTTCAGCCGTTTCGAAAATTTCCGGCTTCCTTAAAGACATAAGTATCAAATAATACACCACTGTAATAGCACCAAATCCGATTAAAACGCCAATCATTAGTTGGTTCAGCTGTGTAATAAAATCCAGTTTAAACACATAAAATGAAATATCCAAGTTATACATCGGATCTTTTATTCCAAATGATGTGCTGTTGATAAACCTCAAAATTTCAAACCAAAGTTGTGAAACGATTACGAAAGAAAAGAGCCCTGAGAAGGCTGCTGCCAATCCCCATGTCATTTTATTCAGCAATTTTTCATTCGGTACATCCTGAGATTCGATTTTTTTAAAATAACCTCTTTTAAGTAATTTTAAATAAATATATGTTACCAGAGTAATAACTATAAATGCCGGTATCCCAATTTTTAACTGAGTAAACATTTTTGTAAAAAATACCGTTGTATATCCCAGTTCTTTAAACCATAAGAAATCGGTGATATAGCCGATCAAGCTCATAAATAAGACTGCTAAAAGCAATATGGCAATCAGTAAGCCTCTTATTCCTATTTTCCCCTTCTTCAATGTAATTCCTCCCTTTTTAATGCATTGGCACTAACGATATATTAATTGCTCCTCAGCAATAATATCAGTTTAATCCAGTCTGCTTAATGTGTCTGCAATCTCTCTAATAGCCTGGAATGCTTCTTCGGGGAGATTATCTCTCCCCCCTTTTAATTCTTTTAATGAATCCAAGTATACCATTCTGCCTTGGAAACCTGCGAGTAAAATGTCTACATAGGACTTCTCTCCAAACGGCGGTTCAAAACCAGGTATATTCATTGTTTTTATTATGCCACCAAGTCTTCCAAAATCAACAAACTCCCCCGTTCCATCGACGATTTCTTCCACTATTTTAATTGAAACCTCTTTCGGTATTTTTTGTTCTAAAAAATGGCCTGTATTGATAATATAACATTCCACCTTCTTATTTTCAAACAAATACTTGAATTTATTGTAATCCTCAATAAGAGGGTATGTTCTGAATGGATTTGCGTAGGGTTCAAAAACTAAAGCATTTATATCCACCCCGTACTGAAGCTTTTCAGCAGTGGATCTTTTTGTTGCCAGGCAGGCTCCCATTACGGATGCTAACACCGGGTCTTCAATTTTAACCACTGGCGGAAGTGAGTGATCTTTCATGAGCCATACAATAGCCTTCACTGGGTCATTCATTTTATCTACTCTGTTTGGTGCCCATAGTTTTGATTTGATTGCCCTGCCATTCCCATTTCTGATATCTTCCGTTACAAGCACTACTTTTCCATCTTCATCTATTGTAGCCCCGCAATTCTGCGCCGAGATTAAAAATTTATTGTCTTCTGAAGACAGAGGGTAATCCTGTGTCTTGTCAAAATAGGAAGGTTCCAGCGCAACTGATGAACCGTCTTTAGTTGAAATAATATATGCATCATCATGTAGAATGGAAACCTGGTACTTACCATCATGCTTCGCATGAGTTAATGTTGATTTTCCGGATCCCGATAATCCGAAAACACCCATTACATAACTTTCCCCGTCTTTTTTGATCATTCTCTTTAGTCCGCCGTGGCATGCTACATATCCGTTTCTATTTGCGATACTCCATGCAAGGGTCAATGTTCCCTTTTTATGTTCTCCGAAATATCTCATACCCAAAAGGCAGGCACAATTGTGTTCAGGATCAAAATAGGCAAGCCCCTCTGGGAAACTCGGATGAGTAAAATCCGGGTCTGACAGAATATATATGTCCGGTTCATTTCCAATTGGTTTTGAATCCTTATACATTTCATCATAAAAATTATTGATATACTGAAAATTCAACATCCAATTGTACATGGTGTTTTCATGTGTTTCAGGAATCAGAAGATGAGCTTTTACAATAAAGTCTTTATCCAGTCCGATATATGTTTCTGAATGGTACATCTTTTTAAATCTTGTATAATAGATTGATTCTCTTAAAGCCTTAGCAATCTCTGTTTCAACGACATCAACTTCTCCAAGAATAACTCTTGCACCAGCAAATCTTCCTACTGTCTCTCCATCATTCATTAATAAAACCTTTGCCCCGTCAGGCAAACCTACTTCTTCAGGTTTATATACCGGCATATCTGTTTTAATAACGCCTGGTGAATCCTTGGCCATAAAGTAAGCCTTCTTCAAATCAATGATTTTTTCCACATTGTTTCCGTAAAAAGCCGTTTCTATTGTGGTTCTTGACCGAGAAAAAGCAATATTGCCTGAGGTAATTTCTTCCCTCTTAAAATAAGCCCTGGTTGACACGATTTCACTCTCTCTTTCTTTTTTTGCAGTGCCTTACTGCTTAAACTATTGGTACTACTTATAGGAGAAATAGTTCACTATTTTCATCTGATTTTCAACTGGCGTAAGCTGATAAATCCAGTCGTAAACTTTTGTAGTGCTTAAATTGTTTTCAAGTATCTCAATTTCCTCTCGGGCCCAAATATAATATCCTTTGGTGCCTTTTCTGACTTCCCCAATTTCTAGAGAATTGAAGGTTTCTTTTATTTTACCTGCTTTTGCA
Source organism: Peptostreptococcaceae bacterium (assembly GCA_016650135.1). Next base: position 795 of record JAENWH010000246.1, on the reverse strand, counting down.
AAGTTCAGCGTGTTTTTCTCTGCCTGGCTGCCTGGGGCAGTCAACGCTAGCACACTTTTATCCCCACTATTCACATAGTCAATCCATTTAGAATCATATTCAACAATAGTTTCTATTACCTGATCTGTGTTTTCGATGACAGGAAGGGATTTATTTATATCCGCATTGCCATAATCTTTATCTGCCACATATATAAGATTCGGGTTCATTGAAATCTCTATAATATTTTTGTTTGCCGGGAATGGGTTGACTGGTTCTTCAACAGCTGTCTCTTCTGCAACTGGTTCCTCTGCAACTGGCTCTTCAGCTTTAGGTTCCTCTACTGCCGGTTCTTTAACCTGAAACCAGCTTTCAACTGTTAAAACTGCCTGCGTCACTTTGTTATCCACAATTTTGAAATATGGATTCTCAGGCATATAATATTTAAAGCCCAGAAATGCTCCCTCCAAGATGATCAATAATATCAGCAATACCAATAAAAACTTGGCAAATGAGAAACCTTTGCGTTTCGGTTCCTCTTCCTCCTCAACAAATATATCATCATATTTTAATTCTTTTTTGTTTGCTATATTAAGGTTTTCCACATTATTCATACCTGCTTCGGCGGTTGGGTCAGTTTCGTTTTCTGATGCTGCGGCCATGGTGGTGATTGGTGCTGTTTCATCAGTATTAGTGTCTGCTTGTGTTTCTGGATTAGGTTCAATTTTGGACTCGGTTGATTCTGTTTCTATTTCGGACTCAGTTTCAGCTGCTGGTTTTATATTCAAATCAGATACAGCTTCTGATTCTTCCTTT
>JAENWH010000201.1 GCA_016650135.1 Peptostreptococcaceae bacterium | reverse complement strand
CCAGGCCCTAGCTGAGAGAGGCAAAAAAATGAAAAGATTAACAGCAGTCATAGTAACAGTAGTAATGGTATTAAGTTCCGCAAGCATAGCCTCTGCAGAAACAAATGCATGGGGTTCAGCAGAATATGCTGGAGTAGAAGCAGCAATGAATGATACGGCAAAATACATTTTAGAAAATGTCCCTAATCCTGTTATAGGTTCAATTGGAGGGGAATGGTCAATAATAGGGCTGAGTGCCAGTGGAACTCCTGTGCCAAAGGTGTATATGGATGATTATTATACAAGAGTTGAAACCAGTTTGAAAGAGAGCCAGGGGATTTTAACCCAGAATAAGTACACGGAATATTCACGTCTGATTATTGCCCTTACAGCAATCGGGAAGGACGTTAAAAACGTGGCAGGCCATAATCTGCTTGAAAAACTGACGGATTTTGACAATATTAAGAAACAGGGAATTAATGGGCCTGTTTATGCCCTGATTGCCCTTGACTGTCATGATTATGAAATCCCGAAAGTAACAGGTATTACAAATGAAACCACAAGGCAAGGTCTTGTTGATTATATTTTAGCCCAGGAAATAACAAACGGGAGTGGAGTTAAAGGTGGATTTAACTTGGGCGGGGGGACAATGCCGGATGCGGATATTACAGGTATGGCACTTCAGGCACTCGCTAAGTATCAGGATAATCCAGTGGTTGCGGCTGTAATAGACAGAGGTATTCAGGCGTTGAGTACATTGGAAAATGAGGATGGAACTTATTCAAGCTGGGGAGTCGAAACGTCTGAAAGCATTGTTCAGGTAATCGTTGCCAAGTCAGCACTGGGCATCGACGCAAGCAGTAATATGACAGGATTATTAAAGTATTATGAAAAGGGAAACGGTTTTGAGCATGTTTTAGGGCAGGGACAGAACCTGCTGGCAACGGAGCAATGCTTATATGCGATGGCGGCTTATAAATTGGGAGTTACTGAAAGCAAATCCATATATAATTTAAACGAGGTAAATATAAGTAAAAATGACTCAAACCAGATTCATATCATCCTGAATGGAATTCAGCTGGAGTTTGATCAGGCGCCAATTATAGTAGAAAGCAGGACGTTGGTTCCAATGAGAGCTGTTTTTGAAGCATTGGGAGCATCGGTCTCATGGAATGACACGCTAAAGGAAGCAACGGGAACCCTTGGAGATCAAACTGTCCTAATTAGGATTGGCAGCAAAACGGCTGCAGTAAATGGTGTGGCAACGACCTTAGATGTACCAGCTCAGATTGTCAGTAGCAGGACACTTGTTCCAATTCGATTTATAGCCGAAAGCTTGGATGCAGTGGTCGACTGGGATCCCATTACGAGAACTGTTTATATAGTAAAGAAGGATTAGCAATGAAAAGAAAAATCATATATATAATATTGGTCATTCTGTTTGCAATAGCAGTTACCTTTGTTACAAATGGGTGTACTTCCCAGGCGAAGGAAAAAGAATCTGCCGTGGACGCAGAGCAACAGATAATAGAGCAGGAGACTGAACAAAATCAAAATGGAGAAGTCTCTAGCAATACAGTTGATTCAACCACTGCAGGGGGCACTTCCCAAACAGGGGCTGATGAAGGAACTGCTGGGGGGACCGTTGAGGGAATAGAACCAACTGTGAAGGAATCCGCCGAAACAGGAAACAACACGCCCGCAACACAGAAAAAATATGTGACGATCACCGTCAGCAGCCTTACCATCTTTGATAATCTTGATACTTTTGATCAAGCAAAAAAAGAAATATTACCAGAGAATGGTTTAATTGTCCAACCAACGAAGGTGGAAATCAAAGAAGGGGAGACTGTTTTTGATGTGCTTCTAAAGGTTACAAAAGACAAAGGAATTCATATGGAATATGTATCAACGCCTTTATATAAAAGTAATTACATTGAAGGAATCGGTAATATCTATGAAATTGATGCGGGGCCTTTGTCAGGATGGATGTATAAAGTAAACAACTGGTTTCCAAATTATGGCTGTGGCAGGTACGTATTGAAAGATGGAGACAACATCGAGTGGGTTTATACCTGCGATCTTGGGAGAGATGTTGGTGGAGACTGGAATGAACAAAACAAGTAAAGATAATTTTGGTACTTATCATCCAACGATTAATTTTACATATTTTTGCATGGTGATTTCATTCAGCATGATTTTCCTGCATCCGATATTAATGCTGATCTCTTTTACAGCAGCCTTTGCCTACTCAGTATATCTGAATGGGAAAGGGGCGGTGAAATTCAATTTGGCATTTGTACTCCCAATGATGCTTGTAGCTGCCATGGTTAACCCCTTGTTCAACCATAGCGGAATGACCATTTTGTATTACTTCAGAGATAATCCTATTACATTGGAGTCTATTGTTTATGGCCTCGCTACAGGTTTTATGTTTGGAAGTGTCATCATCTGGTTTTCCTGCTATAATGCAGTGATTACTTCTGATAAATTCATTTATATTTTTGGTAAAATAATACCCGCCATGTCCCTTGTCTTTGCAATGGTATTGCGGTTTATTCCTAAATTTAAAGCACAGATTAGAATTGTCTCCAACGGACAGAAATGCATTGGGAGAGATGTTACAAACGGAACCTTGTTCCAAAGAATCAGTCATGGTATTAAAATCGTTTCTATCATGATCACATGGGCGCTGGAAAATGGTATAGACACGGCGGATTCCATGCGGGCAAGAGGATATGGTCTCCCAGGAAGAACCAGCTTCTCTATTTTCAGATTTGATTCAAGGGATAGAATAATGGGAGTTGCCGTTGTAATGCTGTTGGGAATGGTAGTTTTCGCGGCATTAAAAGGGGCGAACACGATTCAGTTTTTCCCTTACATAAAAATCAGTGAGACTTCACCATCAGGGGTTTTAGGATACATGGCTTATTCCTTGTTGTGTTTTGGGCCTCTGCTCATTGACTGGGTGGACCAATTGAAATGGAGAAAAAATGGGAACTGTTGAAACAAATGCAATAAAAATTGAAAACTTTTCTTTCGCCTATCCGCTCAGGGAGAAGGCTTGTTTAGTAAATTTAAACCTTCAAGTTGAATATGGGGAATTTATTGTGCTCTGTGGAAAATCTGGAAGCGGGAAAAGCACCCTTTTAAGGCAGCTAAAGCCTTCCCTTTCACCTCACGGGGAAAAAAGCGGAGAAATCTATTTTTACGACCGACACATTTCAGAAGTTGATTTTCGGGAAGAGTCTGAAAGAATAGGGTATGTGCTCCAGAATCCGGATAATCAACTGGTGACAGATAAGGTTTGGCATGAGCTTGCCTTCGGTCTAGAAAGTTTGGGGTATGACAGCAAGACAATTCGATTGAGAGTTGCAGAAATGGCAAGTTTTTTTGGTATTCAAACATGGTACATGAAGGATGTTACTGAACTTTCCGGCGGACAAAAGCAACTTTTAAATCTGGCAGCAGTCATGGTCATGCAGCCTGATGTATTAATTCTGGATGAACCGACTTCTCAGCTGGATCCCATTGCAGCCAGTGACTTTTTAGAAACAGTGAAAAAGATAAACAGAGAAATCGGCACAACAGTCATCATATCGGAGCACCGACTTGAAGAGGTTCTCCCTATGGCGGACAAAGTAATTGTTTTAGATGAGGGACAGATTATAGCCGAGGATATTCCTGAAAACGTAGGAGCGATTCTGGCCAGATTAAAACACCCCATGTTCCTTTCAATGCCAACACCCATGAAGGTGTACTCGGAGCTTTACCTTCAGGGAATAGGGAAAGAATATCTTTGCCCCGTGACCGTTCGAGAGGGACGCCAGTATTTGACTAGCTTGATGAAACCAGTGAAAACCAAGCCCATTATAGGCAGCCTAGAATGGGCTTCGAATTCTGATCAAAAGAGTGGTGTAGGAACAAAGCCGGCAAATCCTGACGCCAAGGAGTTTGCTGTCAAACTCTCTGAAAACTGGTTTAAGTACAGTAAGGATGCGGAAGATGTGATTAAAGACCTTTCTTTCGAAGTGAAAAAAGGGGAAACATTTTGTATTGTTGGTGGAAACGGGACAGGGAAAACAACCGCACTGAATTTGATTGCGGGAATAAAAAAACCATATAGAGGGAAAATAATTGTCAATGGGAGCAGCTGCGTATTGCCGCAGAATCCACAGGCGCTTTTTGTGGAAATGACTGTTCACGATGACTTGCTAGAAATATTCAGTGAAAACAAAACGTTATCCAAAGAAGAAAAAAACAGTAAAGTGATTGAGATTTCAAAAGTCGTTGATATAGAAAATCTTTTAGGAAGCCATCCTTACGATTTAAGTGGCGGGGAGCAACAAAGAGCAGCACTTGCCAAAGTGCTTCTCCTTGATCCGGAAATTCTGCTGCTTGATGAACCAACAAAGGGGATAGACAATTTTTTCAAAGAAACCCTGGGAGAAATCCTTGGGAAACTAAAGGAAAATGGAACGACAATTATCATGGTTTCTCACGACATAGAATTTTGCTGTAAGTTTGCCGACACCTGTGCCATGTTTTTCGACGGCAGTATTATT
>JAENWH010000376.1 GCA_016650135.1 Peptostreptococcaceae bacterium | reverse complement strand
TTGGCACACATGAAATTACCAGTGCCAATATTATTAAGTATATTATATTTTTCATTTTTACCCTTTATAAATTTTTTATGAGTCTGTTTTCTATCCGGCAAAAAAATAATTTGCCAAGGAGAATCCGCTATCAAAATACATCCCTGTTGCTCCTGAAATTTCATCGAAAGAATTCTTCTGATTTACAGTACCCTGACTTTTGCTGTTGTAAAGAACAAAGGGGACCGGATCCGAACTGTGAGTCCTTAATGCTATCGGTGTTCTATGGTCAGGAACAATTAAAACTCTAAACTCTTCGCCCGTTGACCTGAGATATTCCACAAGAGGTTTTATAATTTTCTCGTCAATTATTTCCAGTGATTTTATTTTTCCTTCTAAATCTCCTTGATGAGAGCATTCATCCGGCGCTTCCAAATGCATATAGACAAAATCTTTTCCTGCCTCAAACTCATTTATGGCTGCCTCTGCCTTCCCTTCAAAATTTGAGTGAAGGGTGCCTGTGGCGCCTGCCACATCAACTGAATTCAACCCTGCGCAAAGTGCAATTCCCTTTATTAAGTCTACTGCAGAAATAGCTGTACCTCTTATTTTATATTTGTCATAAAAAGAGGTAAGAGCCGGTTTTTTGCCTTGGCCCCAAATCCAAATTGTATTTGCCGGGTTCAATCCCCTTTTCACTCTTTCCAGATTTACAGGATGATTTTTCAGCAACTCATAGCTTTCCTTCATCATCTGAGTAATAAAACCAGCCCCTTCTCCCTTTGGCAAATAATCCCCCGCTCTTCTTGTCAGAACATCATGAGGAGGCGTAAGATCATAACTGGTTTCTCCATCTTTAACAATCATACAATGCCTGTAACTGACACCTGTATAAAATTTTATTTTTTCATTCCCGAATTTACCCTGTACCGCATTTATTAACTGATCTGCCTCTTCCGTTGAAATATCCCCTGAACTGTGATCTGTAATAATCATGTCCTCATATTCCCCATCACCTGTTAAGGTAATCAGATTGGTTCTGAAGGCAACATCAGTATCAAGCATTTCTATTCCAATGCTGGCGGCCTCCAGCGGAGCTCTTCCTGTCAGAAATTTTGCGGGATCATACCCCATCACTGAAAGATTTGCCGCATCACTGCCTGGTGCTATTCCTTCTGGAATCGTTTTCACCAACCCAACAAGTCCCAGTTTGGCAAGTCCGTCTGTGATAGGCATTCTCGCCATTTGCAACGGGGTTTTACCTTCAAGTTTTGCTATTGGTTCGTCCCCCGCGCCATCAGGAACAACTATTAAATATCTCATTCTTAATATTCTCCTATTTATTTTCTGCCTCGAATTTTTCCATAAAACCTATTTATTTTCTGCCTCGAATTTCTTCATAAAGCCTATTAGTTTTTCAACACCTTCCATTGGCATTGCATTGTATATGCTGGCTCTCATTCCGCCTATAGACCTGTGCCCTGCTAAATTGATAAGCCCTGCAGCTTTTGATTCTGCTGTGAATTTCTTATCAAGTTCTTTGTCTCCTGTAATAAATACCACGTTCATCAGAGAACGATCCTTTTCTGCAACCGGGCAACTGTATAAACTGCTTTGATCAATATAGTCATAAAGCATCTTGGCTTTTTCCTTATTGATTTTTTCCAAAGCGCCGACTCCGCCATTTGCTTTGATTTTTTTGAAAATTTCACCAGCGACATAAATCCCAAAACAAGGAGGGGTATTATACATGGAACCATTATCAGTATGTATTTTGTAATCAAGATAGGTTGGGACTTCCTTTGGTGCGAATCCCAGCAAATCTTCTCTGATAATCACAATCGTCACGCCTGCCGGTCCAATATTTTTTTGTGCGCCAGCATAAATGAGTCCGAATTTTGTCACATCAATTTCCTCTGATAAAATGCAGGATGACATATCTGCAACAAGCGGAATATCTCCCGTCTCTGGTATATACGGGAATTTTGTCCCATAAACGGTGTTATTCAAAGTAATGTGAACATAGTCGGCATCCGCCCTGAATTCTTCCTTTGCAACTTGAGGGATATAAGTGAAATTGTCAGGTTCTGAAGATGCAGTTATTTTAACATCTCCAAATTTTTTCGCTTCCGCCGCCGCTTTTTTCGCCCAGGTACCAGTTAAAATATAATCAGCCTTCTTTGAGCTTTTAAAAAGGTTAAGCGGCACCATTGCGAATTGAAGAGTACCTCCACCTTGAACAAAGATTACTTTATAATTGTCTGGTATATTCATGATTTCTCTTAAATTTTTCTCAGCATCTTCTATTATTTTTTCAAACTCAGCTGATCGATGGCTCATTTCCATTACTGATTGTCCACAGCCATTATAGTCTGTAAGTTCTGCTGCAATATCTTCCATGACATCAAGCGGCAGCATGGATGGCCCTGCTGAAAAGTTAAATACTCTGTTGTTTTTTTTGTTCATATTTTTCACCCCTTTTACTTAATTCTTTAAGTAGATATTATATCACTTTACTACATTTGAGTAAAGTGATATAATTATTATTAATTAATATTTCACAAATTTGGAGGAGAATAAAATGTATAAAATAGCAA
>JAENWH010000143.1 GCA_016650135.1 Peptostreptococcaceae bacterium | reverse complement strand
TTTATTCTCTTTCTTCCGCATATCTTCTGGTTTAGTTGTTTCACTAGGGATTGCCCAAAAGTCTCCAACTTTAACGGCTCCATTAACTCTGCCTTGCTCACATAATACTTGAACTCTTCGCCTTGAAAGTTTCCATTTTTCTGCAGTTTCTCTTGCTGATAATAACTCCATTCAAACTCCCCCCTTTTCTGATTAATGTTTATAAACATTATATGCCCAACTGCGAATAAAGGCAATAAGGTTAATACTCTAAATAAATTCTTTTTCAAAGTAAGTAGCGGATGAAGGGAATTACACGGCAGCTTTGCCTGTTATTCCTGCAGCCGCCGTCCTCGCCCAAGTACAGGGCTTCGGACCCTCTTCGATAAAAACAATCCGCGATTGTTTTCTTAACGCTCGATGCCATTTCGGGTTCGATTCCCTCCATGATTTGTTCCAAAGAAAAAAGCACTCGTGAAGAGTGCTTTTTTCTTTGGTGCGGATGAAGGGAAACGAACCCTCGCTACCAGCTTCCCAAGCTGGTAGCATTTGCCTTTAAACGTTGAAATCAATGCGTTATATTTCACTGTGGCACGGTGCTATAATGTCTTTATAACATGTATCCCAGCTTATGGCTTATCCTTAACGCTTATATTTATGCCGTTTCGTATTCCTCATCATTTTGGTAAATATAAAAATAAATTTTGATTTATATTTCAGCATTTTCGCGTTGTAATGCAACATCTATTACTGTTCCGTTATCAAAAATAATCTCAGTTTTCTTTTTATCAATTGCATTAACAACAAAGAAAACAATTAGACTGACTGCAATTCCATATTGTATTGGTGTCAACGCAGTTAGACCATCTTTGAAGAAGAAAAACGTTACTGTTACAAAACTAGCACAAAGTGAATATAATCCCGCTCTCGCGCTTACTCTTTTTAATATAAAGGCTGCTACCAGAGGAACAAAAACACATCCCGAGAGGTATGCATAAGCAACATCCAATGCCACGAGTACACTTTGAAGCCATAAGGCTACAATAACGGTAAGTACAGTAACACCTGCTGCTAAGAAACGATTAACCCAAATTTCATTTTTTTCAGGGACTTTTATATATCTGCATATTATGTCGTTGTAGATGACTGTTGAGGATCCAAGAATACCTCCATTTGCTGTTGACATAATTGCTGCTAATGCTGCAGCTAAAACGAGTCCTTTAACTCCTGGTGGCATAAAAGTTATTGCAGCAACAGCAAATGCCAACTTCGTATCAGTCAACCCTGGATTTACTGCATAAAGACATATCCCAAATATTACCGTTCCAACAGCATAAAGCAAAATGTATCCAGAAGCAAGCATGATTCCTTTTTTTGCCACCTTTGGATTTTTCGCAGTAAATGCTTTTTGCCAAATATCCTGGCCTACCATGAATCCTGGAACCAAAAGGAGAATATACGCAGTAATTCTAGGCCAACCCAAAGCAGTCATATCAAAGTAACTCGCTGGCAATGTCGAAGTTAGCCCATCAACGCCTCCAGCTGCGTGTAAAGCAAAATATGGTCCTAATATAAGAACACCCACAGTCATAATTACAAATTGAATAATATCAGTGAACGCCACCGCCCACATACCACCAACAAATAGGTAAACCAGAACAATTGAACCTCCTGCTACCATTGATACTTGAATTGACCATCCAAGCAGAGCATGAATTATCGAGCCCATTCCAACCACTTGCAATACTGCTATCATGAAAATATAAATTAAAGTTACAAGGGCACTTACTAATCTTGCTTGTTTCCCGTAAAAAAGTCCGACACCTTCATTTGTGCTAAGTATTCTCATATTGGCCATTTTAGTGGACATAAAGAATCCAAGCAATCCCACTCCCAAAGCATACATAATACCTAACCAAATAGCTGATATTCCATTTTTATATGCTAACTCTGCACCTCCTAAAGTGCATCCTCCTCCAATTACAACTGCCGCCATGCAAGCAGTAAACATCGGAAGTGGCAGCATACGACCAGCAACTAAATAATCATCCTTTGATTTCGCCTTTTTCATTGCAACAAATCCAGCACTCAGTAAAAAAACAAAATATATGATAATTATTAAATAATCAATTCCTGATACCATAATATCATCTCCTCCTTATAAATTTCTTCTTTTTATCGCAACCATTGCGATAAAATCGTGAATAATATTTGCGGCCAAATTTGCTGTTATTTGAGTAGGGTCATACGAAGGGGCAACCTCAACAAGATCAAAAGCAACAGTATTCAAATCTTTTACCCCTCTTATCAATTCCATAGTTTCAAAACTTGTAAATCCCCCAATTTCGATTGTTCCAGTCCCTGGTGCATACGCTGGATCGACAAAATCAATATCAAAAGTCAAAAATACTTTTTTACCATTTACTCTATCCATTATTCTCTTAGCTGTTTCTTCCATTCCAATTTTATGCATTTCTCTTGCTGTAATAACCTGTAATCCCAAATCTTCAGAGTCCTTAAACCCATTAGGTGTGTAAAGGTTACCACGCATCCCAACCTGAATTGAGTGCTCTGGATCAATTAATCCTTCTTTTATCGCATGATAAAAAGGTGTGCCATGGTTATATGCCTTCCCAAAATACGAATCCACTGTATCGGTATGGGAATCAAAATGAACTAAAGCAACTGGTCCATGTTTTTTTGCAACAGCCCTAAGTTCACCTAACGTAATGGAATGATCCCCACCCATGCATATTGGGATTATATCATTACTTAATAATTTTGTTAATTCATCCTCCATTATCTTATAGCTTTCCTCAATATAGCCCGGTATAATATCCAAATCTCCATAATCAATTACCGAAATATGTTCAAAACTATTTATTTCCATATTTATATTATATGGTCTAACTGTAACTGACATGTCTCTTATTGCAGCAGGTCCAAATCTAGACCCTGTACGGTAGGTTGACGCTGTATCAAAAGGTATCCCTACAATAGCAACATCTACTCCTTCTACTTCTCTTACATTAGGAATTCTCATAAACGTTTTGATTCCACAAAATCTTGGTGATACTAATGAGTCAACAGGTTTAAATAAGATATTCATTTACTTCCTCCATTTAATTTATTGCTGATATAGCTTCCACATATATACATAGCAACATTTGTGCCAAACCTAAAAAAAGTCTTGAAGGTTTGAATTTCAAGACTTTTATTCTTATTTTTAAATCTAATTTTAAATTAAAATCAAGGCATGACTGCACTTAATAATGATTTACGGATATTTATTTATGATTCTAGCCTTTTATATCAACATTTTCTTACTTCTAATGCAAGTATGCACTACATGCAATTTTGCATTTTTCCATATTCATCAGGTTAATTTATATTTATGCAACTTTCTTCTCACTGTAGTTACATCTATTTGCAGAGTCTTTGATATTTTCTCTGCAGAAAGCTTTTTAGACAATAACTCTTCAAATATTTCTCTTTCAACCATTTCTGTCATTCCTCTAAGTGAAGTGTTGCTCCTAAATGCTGAATGTTGTTTGCTTTGCATTAATGTATTCGGAAGACTTTCAACTCCTATCGTATTTTCCACTGATAGAATTACAATTCGTTCTATAATATTCTCTAGTTCTCTTACATTACCCGGCCAATTATAATCCATTAGTTTTTCAATCACTTCTAGCGACAAGTGTTTATTAGTTCCGTACTTATCATTTATTTTTTTTATTTTATGCGATATTAGGCTTGTGATATCTTCTTTTCTTTCTACAAGCGGAGGTATATGTATTGGTATAACATTGAGTCTATAAAATAAATCCTCTCTAAATTTGCATTCCTTCACCATTTTTGACAAGTCCTTATTTGTCGCAGCAATTATTCTAATATTAACTGGTATAACTGTTTTCCCACCGACTCGGACAATTTCCTTATCTTGTATCAATCTTAATAGCTTAACTTGAATTGATAAAGGCACTTCACCTATTTCATCCAAAAATAAAGTACCTTCATCAGCCAACTGCGCAAGACCCATTTTGCCTTGGCTATCGGCTCCTGTAAATGCTCCCTTTTCATATCCAAATACTTCTGATTCAAATAATGCCTCAGGTATACTTCCACAATCAATCTTAACGAAAGAGTTGTTCTTTCGAAGACTGTTATCATGTATAAGTTTACTAATAATCCCCTTTCCCGTTCCTGATTCTCCCGTTATTAGTATAGTAGACTCAACTTTAGCAACATGTACCGACATGTTAATAATTTTTTTCATAGATTCACTATTGCAAACGATATCTCCCACATCCATTATTATTGAGTGGAGTTTTTGCCATTCTTCTTGATATTTTTCTAATAGAAGATTACTTTCCAAAATTCCATTTTTTAGCAAATTTAGTTCAGTAATATCTCTAGAATTAATAATCACTTTATCAATAATACCATTTTTATATATTGGCATACCAGTAACTAAAACTTCATTTCCATTCTTAACTTTTTGTATCATGGTCACAGGGGCTTTTTTTTCTAAAACTTTCAATGTTACAGATTCAGAAAAATAGCCCTCGTCTACCAATTGCCTTACATTCTTATTTCCTATGGCTTTCGAACTTATTCCCTCGATTCTTTCACATGCTTCATTTATCATTAATGTATATCCATCTTTGTCCAGTATGTGTAACCCATCAAAGGATGAATTAATAGCTATGCTTAATGTCTCAAGTTGTTCTTCCAGAAACTCGATACTCTTATTATTCATTTTTACATTTCTCCTTTAATATTGATTAATCCAGTTAAATAATAAGACTTTTCAATCCTACCTCTAGCAAACGACCTTCACTAGAATTTATTTACCTAAATTCGTTTTGAAAATCAATCTTATCTATGTAGCAATTATCTCTAGACTAGGATGTCTGTAAATAAAGGATCTTAAGGCATTCTATGTCAAATCTAACCATTAAGTGACGCTTCATTTAAACCATTATATCAAAGATTACAAAACTTTTATATACACCTCTAATTAATATTAAATAAATCACGTAAATCACGAACTGTCCACCGGAAATATTCTGTCTAAAAAGTCAAGTATCAGAACCGGTTCATTATTAATATCTTTTTTGCCAATAATGCTTATTTCTTTTTTATATGTCGATCAAATATTTTAGAGGTATAAAATATGACATTGAAAAACAATCAAATACTTTTACTATATATATTATTTTTTCATAATATTTTATCCCAAACCCATCCTGTCAATCCCACCAGGAAATTTTCATTGAAATTAAAAGTACAACAGCTTATATATAATAGTTGAAAAATGATGATGAACATGGTAAAGTAACCAAGAATATAATTAAATTCTTTGGAAAATCCTTCTCTATGAAGCTAGATAAGTCAAGTTAATTGCCTATGGTAATATATTTTTTCCGAACGACAAGGAGATATTATGAATGAAAAGCATATTGTCATAAAAACTAATACACTTCATCCCGTTCAATTAAGGGTATTTTTCACCATGATTGCACTGTATAACTTCTACTTTGCGTCGAATTATAATTTAGGGCCAGCCACCAAATATATTCAAGAGGATTTTAACCTTACAAACACAGAATTCGGTGTATTATTCACCATATTCACCCTTGGTTTTGGTCTGGGCCAATTTGTAGCAGGATTTTTAGGTGATAAATATAATCCTAA
>JAENWH010000325.1 GCA_016650135.1 Peptostreptococcaceae bacterium | reverse complement strand
GACTGCCAAAATGGCAACCAAGTGACTGCCAAAATGGCAGACTATAATACTAATAGAAAATATATAGATAATATAAAAGAAAATATTAAAAGAAAAAAATTTATAAAACCAACCCTTCAAGACCTCAAAGATTACTGTAATGAAATTGATAGTAAAGTTGATGTTCAAAAGTTCTTTGACTATTACGAAACAAACGGATGGATTGCTGGCAAAGTACCAATGAAAAATTGGAAAGCTGCAATTAGAAATTGGACAAGGAACAATTTTAAATCAAATTCACCTCCAACGGTTCCAACAATTAATAAACATGACTATCAAAAAGAAATAACTCAAAAGGAATTAGATTCATATGACAGAAAATAAACAAGAAAATTCAGAGAAATCAATTAATTGTCTAGCTTGTGGAGTACCTCTAAAAATTATCAAATTCCAACATATTGAAATGCTCGGAAAAGATTTTCCGATAACTGAAGAATGTGAAAACTGTAAAAAAATTGAAAAACAAGAGAGTGAAAAAAATCTTAGAGCAAAACTCATAAAAGCTAACATTGGATCTAGATATTTAAATTTGGAGTTCTCAAATTTAATCGATGTTAGTCAATCATTTTATAATGCAAAACAAAGCGCAATAAAATATTGCAAATCCAGTGGAGTTTGCAAAAAGAAAGGTCTTGGAATGTATCTATTTGGAGACAATGGCCGTGGAAAGACTGCAATCGAAGCTTGCATTTTGAAAGAACTAGCAAGACAAGGTTATTCAATTTATCTAACAAATTTAACTGAGGTAGTTGATAAAATATTTAAGAATGAATTAAAACTTTCATTTTTAAAAGATGTCGATTTCTTGGTGATTGATGATATTGGAAGTGAAAAAATGACTAAAACGGGGTTAGATGAAACTTTTGTAGCTGAAAAATCAAATGAATTAATTAGTTCAAGAGAAAAAGATTTAAAACCTACCCTTTTTACTTCAAATTTAAGTATAAGTTCTCTTTTGAAAGTTGGATATTTAAAAAAAATTGTTGAAAGAATTTATTCACTATCAACAAGAATTATTGAAATTGAATCAGATGAATCTTACCGAATGCGCCCTGTAAATGAATTACCATTTTAAGAAAAGAGGGATAAATGGAAAGATACGTAATCAAAGAAGCAAGTTTATACAAATTAAAAAAAGAGAGAGATCAATTTTTTAAGAAAGGCTGGAAAATGCAAAAAGCTATAAAACCAATATTGCAAGGAAACAAGTTTTACTACTGTCAAACAATGGTAAGAGCAAATAATAAAATCTTTGAAGAACTAAACAATGCGCAAAGAAAAATTTAGACAAGGATTAACAAAGCTACTTCCTTTAATTCCGTATTATCCTGAATGGATTAGTACAGGAGAATTAGCAAAACTGCTTGGAATCACAACAATGCGTACTATTTCATGGATAAAAGGTATTCCAGAAGAAATTCCTATTGCCTTAGATGATATTAGTGGTGGTGGCAATAAATATTGCTATATTAAAGATAAAAAAGGGAATTATCTAATCTAAGGAGAGAATCAAAAATGAAAGTAACCATGGCAGAAATATTACGAGAGGAATTAAAAAAACTTCCAGCAAATCAAGAATTCCATATGCACAATTTAGCAAAGAAAATAAGAGCTGAGATTTCAAAAAGAACTGCAGAACCATGTGAAATGTATACTGATTCTATTTTAAGACAGCTAAGATTTGAAAGAGCAGAAGGGCATTTTAATGTGGTTTGTGTAGATTCTAGAAAAAGCATATATAAGAAATTAGAAAGCTTTAATTGTGAGTAAGTGGAATAATTTAAATGATTGATCAAGAACAATTTGATTTATTCAAGCCGTATGGAACTGATGAAAAACATATCTGCAAAAATTGTAAACACTGTTTTAGCTTTTGGGGTTCAAACAATGCCTACTGTAACAATTGCGGATTTGTTACACAAGAACAATTTGCGTGTTCGAATATGTATGACGAATATACAGACGGACACGTTAACTACAGCAATGGGTACAAAAATCAAGAATGGAGGAACTTAAAATGAAAAAAGTAACACTATCGGTTGCAAAAAACTTTATTGATGAATGGTGTAAAAATTTCAATAAGGGAAATGGTAATAAAAAAGAATTACCAAGAGATAGTTTTTACTATTTAAACGAAAAAGGCGGTTATTCTGCTTGTGATAATACTGATGGAGATTGCTTTTGTGAAGACTTTGAAACAGAAATTGAAGCACAGCGGTATTTAGAAGGTTGGAGTCTTGGCGAGATAGCGTTTGGAGAACGAGACAATTAACATAATCAAAAAAACCGAAATTTAAGGAAACTATAAAAAATGTCAACTAATAAAGAAAAAACAACAATAGCTTCGGTTGTAAGAATGAAATTGAAATCTTACAAAATTGGGACAACTGTTTCAATGAATAAGATTATTGAGGAAGTTAGTAATGAAGTTATTAGAGTTAATGGTGCAGAATATAATTGTTGTTCAAGAACGATTTCTAGAGCACTTAGACAAGAAAGACTTGATGGAGGATATTGCTTCCAATGTATTGATAGACAAAATAGCATTTACAGGAGAGTTAATTAAATGAAAATGTTTAAAACAATTCTAAGTGCTTTTTTTTACATTGTAATAATATCAAGCATCCTTTGTATAGTTACTTTTCTATTTCAAGATTTAATAATTTATTATACATCTTCAAAAGAAATGCCTTTACCAATTTTGATTAGACTTAGTAATTATATACTTTCAACACCTTTTCTTGGAAGTATTATTAATTATGTAATTAATTTATTACAAGGGATTTAAATTATGCAAAACATTAAATATATAAGGATTACATATGCTTTATAAATGGATTTATCCAAAAACAGATTGCAAAATAAATGCACCCTTTGGTGTACTACTAATTGATTTATTAAATGAATACAGATTAATCAAACCATCGTTAACTGATAATTCTATTAATATTAGGACTGATGAAATTCAGTGCTATTCCATTCTAACTAGT
>JAENWH010000314.1 GCA_016650135.1 Peptostreptococcaceae bacterium | reverse complement strand
GCGAAAAGGAGTCCTGTTATATATTGAGAGCTGACATTTCCAGGTAGGGAATATCTTCCGGATTTCAGTCTTCCTTTTACAGCAAACATAGAATCTTTGATGTCTGAAAAAACACATCCTCCCTCGATTAATACATCCTTAAGGGGGCCTAAAGGCCTTTCGGGCAGACGTCCTTTCCCATGAAAAGTTGCTTCATCTTTTAAAGCCATAGTAATTGGTAATAAAAATCTTAAGGTTGATCCGCTTTCATTGCAGCAAAGATTAGGTGCTTCTACAGAAACAAGTTCCTTTAAGCATTCAATTGTAGCAGCAATGTCTTCTGAAATCTGCCCCAGTTTTATATTCTGATTTGATACGGAAAGCGCATTGGCAATCAGCAATCTATGCGAATGAGATTTAGATTGAACCGCAGAGAGTGAACCTGAAAGCCATCTTGGAGAGAGTTTTACTTTCATAAAAAACCTACTTTAAACCGGCTTTTAAAAAGCCATCAAGAGAGTTAACGGGAAATTCTCTAATTTCTGAAGAACCAATTTTTGTTGGTAAAATCAAATTGATATTTGATCCTCCTCTTTTCTTGTCGCTCAAAATTACTGGCAGGAGTTCTTCGGAGGTAAAGGATGTTTCTGTAATAAAGCCATGCTTCTTAAGGATATCAATGATTAATGACAAACTTTGAAGGTCAGTATATCCGAAATTATGGGAAGCTTTTGCTATAAGAGCAATTCCAGTTGCTACGGCATGCCCGTGAGAAATTGTATAATTGCTGCATTTTTCTATTGCATGCCCAAAAGTATGACCAAGATTCAGGAGTTGCCTGATACCCGTATCCCGTTCATCCTCCGTCACTAAATCGGCTTTAAGCTTAATACAGGAGTAAATAATATCCTCCAGCTTATCATAAGATGCTGTTATCGGCGCATCTGTATATATTTTTTCGAATAGATTTTTATTTGAAATTATACCATATTTAATGGCTTCCGCTACCCCGTCCAGAAAAATTTCATCACTTAAAGTTTTAAACGTAGTTGTATCGCAAAATACAAGACCTGGCTGCCAGAAAGTGCCTGCCAGATTTTTGCCCTGGCTTAAATTGATTCCGGTTTTTCCACCGACGGATGAGTCAACTGCTGCCAGTAAGGTGGTTGGAACCTGAATATACTTTATCCCGCGAAGATACGTGGATGCAATAAAACCTGCCAGATCTCCTGCGACGCCTCCTCCTAAACCGATAATGCCATCTGTTCGGGAAAACTTCTTTTCTGCGAGAAATTCCAGACACTTGCCATAGGTATCAAGAGATTTGGAAACCTCGCCAGGGGAGAATGAATACCTGTAGACGTCAAAGCCGGAATTGCTCAAAATATCGAAAACGGAATCTCCGTATAAAAGATTCACAGTATCGTCTGTAATGATGCAAAGCTTACAGGGAGCAAAGATTTCAAGGGTATAAGATCCCAATTCGCCTAAAATGTTTTTACCGATAAGAACATCATATTTCTCTTTTGTATTGATGCTTATTTTTTTCATTGTATTCCCTTTCTTCCTTAATATTTAAAATAGTAAGTTAATTAAGATTATATGTATATATTATACCAAACAAATAGAAGAAGAGGAATAAAAAATACCTGGCATGGTTGATACTTAAATAGAATCACCGTCGATTTTGATTTTCAGATCTGACCCTTCTTTAAGAAGGGTTTTTAAAGCAGGTTCATCGCTTGATTCTAAGGCTGCGTTATAAAGAGTTAACCTTTCAATCAGGCCTCTTATCTCAGATGCCAAAAACTTTTTGTTATCAATGAATAATTCGTTCCACATATTTTCATTCAATTTTGCCACTCTTGTCAAATCTACATAACTCCCGGCTGAAAACCCTTTGTGCAGCATGGCAGTCGGGCTTTTGACGTAAGCATTTGAAACGATGTGGGCCAACTGAGATGTAAAAGCAATCACCTTATCATGCTCCTCGGGCGTTGCTATCTGAGTATTGGTAAATCCGATGGAAACACAAAGTTTTTTAATCAATTCAACCATTTCAATAGGTGTTCCCTTCAATGGGGTGATAACCATTGAAGCATTATCAAATAAGGCCTTTTCGGAATAATTAAAACCTGAATGTGTTGTTCCAGCCATTGGATGAGCCCCCATAAAGTAAAAACCATTTTTCTTTGCAATGGGTTCTAAGGCATTACAAATAGAAGATTTAACACCGCATGTATCCATAACAACGGCATCTTTATGGAACAGATGACTATGATTCGTTATGTATTTTATTGTGTCCTTTGGATAAAGGGCAACAATAATCACCTGACATTCTGTAAGGTCTTTCTCTGCTAAGGGTATATCAATGGCATTGAGTAAAAGGGCTTTATGCACAACAGTAGAATCAATATCGTGCCCCATAACATAATGATCTGTGTTTTCTTTAATTGCTTTGGCGATTGAACCTCCTATGAGGCCTAAACCAATAATTCCTATTTTCATATCGGACACCCCTTAATGATTCATTTTATAAGCAAATGGCCTGATGGCTTCAATTGCCTTAACTAATTCTGCAAAGGCTTCTGGCTTTAAAGATTGAGGACCGTCGCACAGTGCATGCTCAGGGTCGTTGTGAACCTCTATCAGGAGACCGTCAGCTCCAGCGGCAACAGCGGCAAGAGCCATCGGGGCAACAAGTTTGTAAAGACCAGTCGCATGACTTGGGTCAACTATTACAGGCAAATGAGTCATTGTTTTAAGCAGAGGAATTGCCGATAAGTCCAGCGTGTTTCTTGTTGCAGTTTCAAAGGTTCTTATTCCCCTCTCGCAGAGTATGACGTTAGGGTTTCCGCCGGCAAGAATATATTCAGCACTCATCAACAGTTCTTCTAAGGTGCTGGACAACCCCCTTTTTAATAGAATTGGCTTTTTCATCCTGCCAAGTTCTTTTAAAAGTTCGAAATTTTGCATATTTCTTGCGCCTACCTGAATAAGGTCTACATTTTCAAACAATGGCAAATGGGAAATATCCATAACTTCGGTAACGATGGGAAGACCTGTTTGAGCTTTTGCCTCCAGCAGCAGTTTTATCCCTTCTTCCCGCATACCCTGGAAAGCGTAAGGAGAAGATCTCGGCTTGAAAGCGCCGCCACGCAACAATTTGGTTCCTGTCATTTTAACATATTCG
>JAENWH010000188.1 GCA_016650135.1 Peptostreptococcaceae bacterium | reverse complement strand
TTAATAACGCGGACCACAACCTGGCTAGCCGTCGTTGAAATCACGCCCTCATTCGCCGCATTTCGCTTTTCGTCAAGTTCTATTCCAAGGAATTCCAGACCATCGCAAATTCGGGCACGAACCACAGGCGCATTCTCCCCGATGCCGCCAGCGAACACCAATGTGTCCAATCCGCCCAAAGCCGCAGCAAATGAACCTATCCATTTCTTGCCCTGATAGCAAAACAATGCTACAGCTTCTGCTGCACGCACATCATTGGCTTCAAGTGCAAGCAAATCCCGCATATCGGAGCTAGTCTGCGAAATTCCGAGCAGTCCCGACTGGTGATTCATCATATCGTAAATTTGTTTTGTCGTCATTTGCTCTGTACGCGCCAGATACGGTGCCACGCCGGGATCCAAATCGCCGGAACGTGTGCTCATCATCAATCCCGCCGTCGGCGTGAAGCCCATACTTGTGTCAATACTTTTACCGTCACGCACAGCGGCAAGACTTGCGCCGTTGCCTAGATGCGCGAGAATCACACGGCCCTTTGATGCCGCCAAGTCGCCAAGTCGCAATAGTTCTTTAATAAGATATTCGTAAGAGAGACCATGGAAACCATATCTTTGGATTCCCTTTTCATCGTATCGACGTGGAATCGGAAGTAACTTGGCCACGCGTGGCATGGTTTGGTGAAAAGCAGTGTCGAAACATGCCACTTGAGGCAGTTTTGGATGCCGCTGACGAAAGGTCTCAATTAGTTCAATCTCGAGGGGTAGATGATCTGGGTCATACGGCCTGATACGATTCAGTTCATCAATTAAATCCTGGGTAACAATCTCAGGCTGAATGTGTTTCATTCCATGTACTACCCGGTGTCCCACAGCCTCGACGGATACATATTCATCTTGTTTTTCAAGCCAATCAATCAGAACATTCGCCGCCGATCTGTGGTTAGCAGCTGCAATACTATGGCTATAAAACTGATTTCCGAGTGCGTTGTAGCACTTCAGATTGGTACCGCTCAAGCCAATGCGATCAATCGTTCCGTAAAACTTTCGTTTCAGCGGTTCATCAATCGGATATAATGCAAATTTGATGCTTGATGAGCCGCCATTGACCGTCAGCACACTGGAGTGAGACATTTTTTGAGATGATTGTTCTGTCATTCTGCAACCTCCAATCCAAGCGAAGCAAGTTTCGCACAAGTAGACTTGTAATCCGTGTGGAGAATACTTTTAATACCTAAACCCTCCGCAATCTTGACGAACATCGGGTTATCTTCAATATAGACCACACTCCGGACGGGCACCTGGGCAATATCCAGCGCAAGTCGGAAAATGTCTGCATCGGGTTTGCGGACGTGAACAAAGCAAGAAGAAATAAAGGAATCCACAACCCCGTCCAGCTTGAACTTTCGGTTCCGATACTCATTTAATTCGCGTCCTTCATTGCTGACCACGACAATCTTTAACCCGTACTTTAAATTAAGTTTACGGATAAGCGCAATCATTTCAAGGTAAGGTTTTGACTGTTCAAATATGAATTTTTGAAACTCTGCCCGTGAAAATGTCCGCTCCTGGTAAAACACAACAAGGTTCATGTATTCTTCAAGCAAAACACCACCGATATCAAGAAACAGTGCCTTAATCGGTTCAACTTTTTCCATAATACTTTTCCCCCATTCATTCGCTGTTGAAACTTGTTCTTCTTAATAATATTTAATAAATTTATTTTCTTTTCCTTAATAGTTATTATAAACTATTAGGTTGGGATATTACAACTTTACTCTACCACGCTTTAATATTAGGTTACCACCACATTGTGTTGAACGTATGATTAATAATTGGACGATTTACCATATTCATGATGTTCAAATTTCTCAAATATTTCATCCTGCTTTGAGTCATCTAATATTTCATCAGCCATAATAAACAGAACATTATTTTCCTTTTCGATGTGATTACGCAGAAGGTTACTTTGACAGCGCCCAATCCAATTCAAGACCTTTCAAATTTTTCATTTGTTCTGTTTCAGAAGTATCTCCAGTTGCATATAACTTAAGATTATCTATAGTTAGAAGGTAGCCAACGCAATCTTTTTTATTATGGAATTTGTTATAAGCTTCAACTGCTTTAATTTCTATATCTTTTATATTAAAAGAACCATAATCACCATTTTTTAACTGTAAATACTACCAAATCTCAAAGATACGTCATTATTTAATCCCTTTGAAAATAAAATTTGATAGACATCTAATCCTGCAGTTCTAAAGTTAGATGCACATGCTTTTAGGTACAGTTCCCACATTCGGGCAAATCTTCTCCCATATCTCTCCTCCACGTAATCCCAGTTCTTTTTATAATTTTCATACCAGTTATCCAGTGTCATTGCATAATGCATACGCAAACTTTCAAGATGAATTAAGTGGAAATCAAAATCTGGCAAAAGACCCATCGTTTCACTTAATGATGGTATATATCCACCTGGGAAAATATATTTCTCAATCCATGAATTAGCTCCATCTTCGCTATCACCTGTAATGGAGTGTAATAATGATATTCCTTCAGGCTTTAACAACTCGTCAATTTTTGCCATATATGTTGAAAGGTTCTCTTTCCCAACATGTTCAAACATCCCGACACTGACAATTTTATCAAATTGCTGATCCTCAACTTTTAAATCCAAATAGTCTTGAAGTTTGACTTCTACCTGACCTTCTAACCCGAGCTTTTCAATTTCTGCTTTCGTGTGTTTGTATTGTTCTTCGCTAATTGTTATTCCTGTGGCTTTTACGCCATATTGCTGCGCCGCACGAATAATCAGGCATCCCCAACCGCTTCCAATATCCAGCAGTTTTTCCTCGGGTTTTAGATTGAGCTTTTTCAATATGTGGTCTATTTTATCAATCTGTGCCTCAAATAATGATTCTTCTGGATTTTTAAAATATGCACAGGAATAACTCATTGTTTCATCAAGCCACAATTCAAAAAAATCATTTCCCAAATCATAATGTCTGCTTATATTTTCTTTTTGCTTTTTTACAGGAGATATTTTATATATTTTATCTATAGATTTTTCAAATAAATTTTCTTTTTTCCCTTCCATTAATGCTCTGTTCTTTGAGACTATTTTCATCACATCGTCGAAGTTTCCTTCAAAATCAATTAAATCATCCATATAAGCTTCGCCAATTGACATCATTGGGTCATCAAGAGAAAATGTCAAAGGCAATGGTTTATTAAAGACCAACTTTAAAGAAGGATTTCCCTTCCCATATTTTTTTTCATCACCATCCCAGTATTTTATAATCAAGGCTTCATTCTCTATCTTATTAAAAAAAGTATTAATCACTTGCTTTTGCATAACTTCCTCCTTAATCCTATTGTTCAACAACACATTTGATATAAAACCACTAAAATAGTCAACAGATTCATTATCAATCTTTTTGTAGAGGCAAGATTACAATAAAGGTCGAACCCATTCCTAACTGGCTTACGACTTCAATTTCATATTGGCACAAATCAAGTATACGTTTAACAAGAGCAAGTCCAAGACCATTGCCCTCTGTAAAGCCAGAGGAATCGGCCTGGTAAAATTTATCAAATATATGCTTTTGTGCCATTGGGTCTATGCCAATTCCAGTATCCGATATTATGACGCTGATTTTATCAGGCTTAATATTCAAGGAAATCATGATTTCGCCATTTTTTGGAGTAAATTTTATTGCATTCGCCAAAAGATTCAGCCAAACCTGCATCAACAATTCCTCACTGCCCTTAAAATTGGCAGGCTCGAGGGTAATGTTCAAATTTAACTTTTTGCTCTCCCATTGAGTTTCAAGCAATAAAATCGCTTGGCGAATCTGTTCATCCAGTCGGAATTCAGTCATATCTCTTATAATTTCCTGGCTTTCAAGATTTGAAATTTTTAATATATTACTTGCTAAAGCATTCAGTTGTTTCGTGCTTTTTGTAATTGTTCGAGTGTATTCCAAACTTTCCTCTGGGGATATATCAGGGTTTTGCAACATTTTCGCATACCCTTCTATGGATGCAAGAGGAGTTTTGAATTCATGTGATACGGTTACAACAAAGTCATTTTTAAGAGTTTCTATGCTCCCAAGCTCTGTAACCATTGTATTAAAATTAATTGCCATTTCCCGGAGTTCATCCACTCTTCCGTTATAGTTTAATCGAACATTAAAATCACCTTTTGCTACATGTGTTGTGGCATGGCTGAAATCGGAAATAGGTTTCAGTACTTTTCTGCCTACAAAAAGAGTAATTGCCGTCCCTATTGCAATACTGGCAACCAGTAACATAATAATTGGCAATGGAGGGAAATGGCTTGACTCTGAGATTCTTATCCAACCTGAATGAATCATAAAAAACGTAATAAAAATCGTCACAATAGAAGTTGCGAGAAGTATAAAAAAAACGGTACCAACAAATGCAAACCATAAATTTAATGTTTTAAGTTTTTTCAAATCGTTTTCACCACCTTATATCCTAATCCTCTGACCGTTATAATTTCAAAATCAAGATAATCTTTGAATTTTTCTCTTAGATGATTTATATGAACATCCACAGTTCTTTCATCAGATTCCGAATCAATTCCCCAAATTTCATCCATTAGTTGTTGTCTTGTGAATATTTTATTTGGATATGAAATCAACTTAAAAATTAAATTAAATTCTTTTTG
>JAENWH010000480.1 GCA_016650135.1 Peptostreptococcaceae bacterium | reverse complement strand
CAAGGTGGAAGACGGCAATGATGTTTCTGAAATTAACGATGCATTCAATCGGGCAAAAGATGAGTCAACAAAACCGAGCCTGATAATCGTGAAAACATTGATTGGATATGGCAGCCCCAACAAACAGGGGAAAGCGAGTGCACATGGAGAACCTTTAGGTGTAGATGAATTAGAAGCTACCAAAAAATTCTTTGAATGGCCCTATGAGCCGTTTGAGGTGCCTGAGGAGATCAAAAATCTTACAACTCAGTTTCGTATGGATGGAATCGCCAGGGAAAAGGAATGGCAATCACAGATTGACCTCTATCAAAAGGCTTTCCCTGATTTGTATAAAGAATTTGAGTACTGGTTTTCAAATATGGACTATTCCAAAATACTTCTTGATGATCATGATTTTTGGAAATTCGAGAAATCAATGGCAACACGAATAGCCTCAGGACTTTTAATTAACAGACTGGCAGATATTATGCCAAATTTAATTGGTGGTTCTGCAGACCTGGCTCCGTCAAATAAAACAAATATAAACAATAAAAGTGATTTTTCCTCAGAGAATAGAGCTGGCGGGAACCTTCACTTTGGCGTCAGGGAACATGCCATGTCAGCCATCGGGAATGGCATTCAATTACACGGCGGTCTTAAAGTTTTTGTATCCACCTTCTTTGTGTTTACAGATTATATGAAGGCAGGTATGCGACTTTCCTCTATCATGAAACTTCCCTTGACCTATGTCCTTACACATGACAGCATAGGGGTCGGAGAAGATGGCCCGACCCACCAACCAGTTGAGCATTTGGCCGCATTAAGAAGCATGCCTGGAATGACAGTGTTCAGACCGGCAGATGCACACGAGACGGCAGCTGGCTGGTATCTGGCAGCGACAAAAAAAGATGGCCCGGTGGCCCTGATTTTAACCAGACAGACGTTGCCCTTGTACGAAGAAACTGGAATTGAGGCACTGAAAGGTGCCTATATATTGAATAAATCTTTGGAAACTAAGCCGGTTCCTGATATTATCCTAATGGCTTCCGGATCAGAATTGAAACTTATCATTGAGGCTGCAGCAGCACTCACACAGGAAGGGATTGTGGCAAGAGTAGTCAGTGTACCTTCTTTTGAACTTTTCGATGAGCAGGAGGAGGCATACAAAGAAGAGGTACTTCCTTCTTCTGTAACAGCAAGAATTGCAATAGAGGCAGGATCATCCTTTGGATGGCATCGGTTTACCGGTCTAAAAGGACGAGTAATCGGACTTGACAGATATGGAGCATCAGGCAAAGCAGAAAATCTTTTTGAAGCTTTTGGATTTACTGTTGAAAATGTTGTAACTGTTTCAGCGGAACTACTTAAGGTATAAATATCACCATCCGATGTTTAATAGGCCACACTGCGCATAACTGATAGTTTAAACAAAATTTGGGTATAATTTAAATCACAAGAAAATATTTGAATGGCATTATGATATTGATTTTGTTCTAATTATTAAAGGAGGTATTGAAATGAGCGGGTTTAAAGAAAAAATAGGGAGTATTTTTGGCGGAGCAAAAGAAAAAACTGAGGGAATTAAGGATAAGCTGGATGATGTTTTAGAAGAAGCTAAAGAGAAGAAAGAAGTAATAAAAGATAAAACTGAAGATGTTTTCAAAGAAGCAAAAATCAAAGCAGAAGAAGCTAAAATCAAAGCAGAAGAATTAGCAAAAGAAGCTAAAATTAAGGCGGAAGAATTGAAGGAAAAGGCTGGCGAATTGAAAGAAAAGGCAGAAGAATTTAAAGATAGAAATATGAATAAACCAAAATAATAAAGATAAGAAGAATCAGGATGAAATAGGATTTGATTAGAAAGAGAGCGTAAAGTATTGGATAAAATACTAAAGAACATTGAATATGCAAAAGTTTT
>JAENWH010000011.1 GCA_016650135.1 Peptostreptococcaceae bacterium | reverse complement strand
TAATAGATTTATATATTTTGGTGGATTATGGGTTTAAAATTCCAGAGGTTGCCTGGAATCTGCAAAATAAAGTGAAAAAAGATATAGAAGACTCATTTGAGTTAATCATAAAATCAATAAATATTCATGTGCAAGGTGTACATTTTTTAGAGGAGGAATAGACATGATTAGGGGAGAAGCCAGAGAACTGGTTATGAAATTAATATTTCAAATGGAAGCTCAGAATGATTACAGTTCATCCATCAGAGATAAATTTTATAAGGAATATGCTGAAGGAGAATCACAAAAGGAATATATGAACGGTCTGTTAAATTCAATTGTTGAAAACAGAGATGTTATTGACAGTACAATTGATAAATATAGCACTAACTGGAATATCAGCAGAATGGCTAAGGTTGATCTGGCTATAACAAGGCTTGCTGTAGCAGAAATAATGATTCTTGAAGATGTCCCTGATTCTGTTGCTATTAATGAAGCGGTAAACATTGCGAAGAAATACAGC
This sequence comes from Peptostreptococcaceae bacterium, assembly GCA_016650135.1. The sequence goes on along the minus strand of JAENWH010000011.1, from coordinate 16,318 downwards.
ACGGAGGAGTCCAGCAAATTCATCAATGGGATTTTAGGTAAAATAGAAAAAGAGAAAAATGCAAACTAACAGATATATTCTAGGAATAGATACAAGCAATTATAAAACTTCAGTAGCTATTACTGACAGAAGCGGTAATATTATTTGTGATTTCAGAGAACTTCTCCAGATTAAGAAGGGAGAGAAGGGGTTAAGGCAATCAGATGCACTGTTTCAACATATAAAGATTCTCCCTGATTTGATAGAGAAAGCCATGTCAAGTTTAGAATCTGAAAAAATTGCAGCAGTTTCTGTGTCTACAAAACCAAGACCCTTGTTGGATTCTTATATGCCTGTGTTTAAAGCAGGTGAATCAATCGGGAGAAGTATTGCAGCCGCATTGGGCGTCGATTTATTCAAATTTTCTCACCAGGAAGGTCATATAGAAGCGGTAAAATGTTATTCCCGATTAAAAAACGAAACAAAATTTTTATGTTTTCATTTATCAGGAGGAACATGTGAATTATTGAAAATAGAAAATAGAAAAATCGAAATAATTGGAGGTTCAAAGGATATCTCTTTTGGCCAGTTGCTGGACCGGGTGGGTGTTGGCTTAGGTTTAAATTTCCCAGCTGGAGAAGAATTAGATAAAATTGCATTTACCGGTCAAAAAAGCAATATTATCAAAAAAATTGAACTGCAAGGCCTGTATTTCAATTTATCCGGTATAGAGACAAAATCTTTAAGAAATCTGGAAATGCCTGGTCTTGTCCCTGAAATTTTCGAACAAATTTCAGATTTGCTTATCAGGCTTTCTGTAAAAGCAATGGAAGAAACCAGTCTTCACAATATTATTTTTACCGGAGGCGTTGCCGAAAGTTTATTTATCAGAGATAAAATAATGAAAAACGTTCCGGGAAATATTGAATTTGGCATGCGGAATTTATCTTCAGACAATGCAGTTGGTATTTCGCTGCTAGGAGGGAACAGTTTATGGCAATAAAACCAATAAAAGTTTCCCAGTTAAATGGGTATATAAAAAGGGTGCTTCAATCAGACCCTCTATTAGGAAATGTTTCCGTAATTGGAGAAATTTCTAATTTAAAAAATCATGGAAGCGGACATATTTATTTCACATTAAAAGATGAACAAAGTAAAATCAATTGTTTTTTGGGTGCAGATATGCTTAAAGATATACGATTTGAACTTGCTGAAGGAATGGAAATAACTGCAACCGGCTATATTTATATTTACGAACGCGGCGGAACATATTCATTGAATATCAGAGATATTCAGGTTGAAGGTACTGGAAATCTTAGTGTGGCTTTTGAAAAATTAAAAGAAAAACTGGCAAAAGAAGGATTATTTGATGAAAAATATAAAAAACCAATAGTTTCTTTTCCATATAATATTGCTGTGATAACATCAGAAACCGGCGCAGCAGTAAAAGATATCATTAAAATAATCAAAAATAAAAACGATATTGTTAATGTGATGATATTCCCAGTTCTTGTTCAGGGGCCCAACGCTGCAGGAGAAATATCAGAAGCAATTTATAAGGTTAACGAACTTTACCCGCAGACAGATACTATAATTATTGGTAGAGGTGGTGGTTCTATGGAAGAGCTTTGGGCGTTTAACGAAGAAATTGTAGCTAGAAGCATCTTCGCTTCAAAAATACCGGTAATTTCTGCTGTCGGCCATGAAATAGACTTTACAATTTCAGATTTTGTGGCTGATAAAAGGGCGGAAACACCTACCGCTGCAGCACAAATGGCAGTTCCGGATATCAGTGAATTAAAGGAATATATTATTACGATGAAAGATTCCATTCATCATCTGCTGGGTAACAAAATGAATTATTACGAGATGTCAATTGCACAGCACAACGTGGAATCACTAAGAGCAGGCCTTGCAGACAGAATAGACAACGCCATCTACAGGTCAGATAATTTAAAGGATGAAATGAAAATCAAGGTTCTCACAATTCTAAATGAGTATAAAAATACAGTCGAAATGTCGAAACAAATGCTGGAGTCATTAAATCCGATGGATATTCTAAAAAGGGGTTATGTTGCAATTACTGATAAGGATGGTCTGATAAGATCTTCCGTAAAATATTTCAGTAAAGGAGACAGTTTAACCGCATCATTTATCGATGGTATGATAGATTGCCGGGTGGAAGAGATTAGGAGTGGAAATAATGGAGAAAAATAAGAAACTGACATTTGAGGAAGCATTGAAACAATTAGAATCATCTGCAGATAAACTGAAAAAAGACGGCATTACCTTGGAAGAGGCAATGAACAGTTATGAAGAAGGGTTAAAATACTATAAACACTGTTCTGAGATATTAAACGATGCAAAGCAAAAAATAGAGATTATTTCTAATTAAGCAGTTTAGGAGATGTATTATGGATAATATTGATTTTAATAAGTATAAAGATTTGGTAGAATTGCACATTCTGGATTTTTTGCCTGAAGTTGACCATAAAAGCATTACAGTTTACGAAGCAATGAAATACAGTTTAATGGCAGGTGGGAAAAGACTCAGACCTTCTTTACTGCTTGCTGCATGTGAATTTTCAGGTGGTGATATAAAAAATGCAATTCCATATGCCTGTGCCGCAGAATATATTCATACTTATTCTCTGATACACGACGATTTACCTGCGATGGATAATGATGATATTAGAAGAGGATTACCAACCAATCATAAGGTTTATGGTGAAGCAACAGCAATCTTGGCTGGTGACGGCCTCTTAACGTCTGCTTTTGAAGCAATGAATAAGGATATGCTTTTATATTTTGACAGTGACATACAACTTAAAAGAAGAGTGAAGGCCTCTTACGAACTTGCTAAAGGAGCTGGCTGCAGAGGTATGGTTGCAGGTCAGATTTCAGATATTGAGGCTGAGAACAAACAATGTTCAAAGGAGATGCTTGATTATATCAATATTAACAAAACTGCAGCTCTCATTGTTGCGTCTATCCGGGCAGGTGCTCATTTAGGAGGCGCAAACGAAAAAATGCTAAGGGATTTAACTGATTATGCAGAATTTCTGGGGCTGGCTTTTCAGATTAAAGATGATATATTGGATGTAACCGGTGTTGAAACAGATATGGGGAAGAAATCTGGCGGAGATAAAAACAAATCAACCTATCCAGGCTGCTATGGACTTGAAGCTTCCATAAGCAGGTTAAAAGAATTAACCGAAAATGCCATTGCAGTATTAGAACCTTATTATGACGAAGCAGAATTTTTTACAAAACTGGCGAATGAACTTTCGGTCAGAATAAAATAACAACTTGAAGGAGCAGCATAATGCTAAAGAAAAAATTAACAGAGTACAATTTTCCTGAAGACTTAAAGACGATGACAGAAAAGGAACTCGAACTCTTGCCATATGAAATCAGAGATTATTTGATAGAAAACGTTTCAAAAACCGGTGGCCATCTGGCATCAAATCTTGGTGTTGTGGAACTGACGATTGCTATCCATAAAGTTTTTGAAAGCCCAACAGATAAAATCATCTGGGATGTTGGGCATCAGTCTTACATCCATAAAATACTGACAGGAAGAGCTGCTGATCTGTGTACAATTCGTTCCTACGAAGGAATGAGTGGCTTCCCCAAAAGAGATGAGAGCGTTCATGACTGTTTTGAGACTGGTCATAGCAGCACGTCTATTTCTGCAGCAACAGGGTTCGCAGTGGCAAGAGATTTAGCTGGGGAAAATCATGAAGTTATTGCAGTAATAGGCGATGGGGCGCTTACCGGTGGCCTTGCCTACGAAGGTTTGAATAACGCAGGTGATTCAAAATCAAAGATGATTGTCATTTTAAATGATAACGGCATGTCAATCAACAAAAGCACTGGCGCGATTGCAAGGCATTTATCAAAACTAAGATTATCAACAGCGTACCTGGATTTAAAAAAACAATTAAAGAAAACTTTAAAAGGTATTCCTGGTGTTGGAGAAGGCCTTTATCTGGGAGCCGAACACCTGAGAGATTCCATTAAATATGCGATTATTCAGGGTGCTATTTTTGAAGAATTTGGTTTCAAATATATAGGGCCTATTGATGGACATAAACTAAAAGACCTTATCGAAACCTTAACTTTAGCCAAAACAATGGATGGCCCTGTTTTTATCCATGTATTAACAACAAAGGGAAAAGGTTATAAGAATGCGGAGAACAATCCCAATAAATTCCATGGGATTGGTCCTTTTGATCCAACAACGGGTGTTCAGCTGAACTCATCAACAGAAACATCCTTTTCTCAGGTTTTCGGGAACAAAATAGTAGAATTAGCCGCAAAAGACGATAAAATTGTTGTAGTTTGTGCGGCGATGTCAGATGGAACAGGATTAGAAAAATTTAAACAAAATTTCCCGGATAGAATCTTTGATGTTGGTATAGCTGAAGCACATGCGGTTACTTTCGCAGCAGGGCTTGCTCAGGGAGGGTTAAAACCTGTAGTGGCTATTTATTCTACCTTTCTTCAAAGAGCATATGATCAGATTCTAATGGATGTATGTCTTCAAAACTTACCGGTCATATTTGCAATAGACAGAGCAGGCAATGTAGGACAGGATGGCGAAACCCATCACGGGATCTTTGATTTATCTTACCTGGAGCATATGCCAAATCTTACCATTCTTGCACCAAAGGATGGTAAGGAATTGTCAGAAATGCTGGAATATGCAATCAGTCTCAATGGACCTTGTGCCATCAGGTATCCAAGAGGGGCTGCCTCTGATGTTATAATTGGAAGTGCTCTAGGCTCAGATGTTGAAATTTGGGCAGTTGGTAAAATGGTTTCAATAGGGAACAACGCCTGTGAATTATTGAAGAAAATGAATATAGATGCCGGAATAATAAACGTAAAAAGAATCAAGCCTTTAGATCAGGCCGGGATATTAGCCTCTGCAAGAAGAGTGAAACATATTGTAACCCTGGAAGATAATTCAGTTATTGGCGGATTTGGTCAGCAGTTAAGCAGTTTTCTCCTTGAAAAGGGTATTCTTGATGTCAAGGTGACGAATATCGGATGGCCCGATAAATTTATAGAACACGGCAGTATTGAGGAGTTGTTTGAAAAATATGACCTGGATGCCAAGGGTGTTGCAGAAAGGATCAGGAAATCCATTGAAAGATAGACTAGATGTCACGTTATTTAATAAAGGGCTTTTCCAGTCAAGAGAAAGAGCAAAAGCAGCCATCATGGCTGGGATTGTTTATGTGGACGGGCAAAGAGTAGACAAGGCTGGAACAACTGTTAACGACTTCCAGGAATTTTTTATTAAAGAAAACTTGTGCCCCTATGTAAGTAGAGGCGGCCTGAAACTTGAAAAAGCTCTTGAATTTTTTAGTTTTTCTTTAGAAGGTATTACAGCCGTAGATATTGGTGCTTCAACGGGAGGCTTTACAGATTGCATGCTTAAAAACGGATCAAAAAAGGTATTTGCAATAGATGTCGGCTATGGGCAGCTTGATTATAAACTAAGGAATGATTCAAGAGTCGTCAATATGGAAAAAGTTAATATTCGTTATCTCGATACAAAAACAATAGATAAAGATGTTGATTTTATAAGTATAGATGTCTCATTTATTTCCCTCAAACTTGTTTTTCCAATTGCCGCAAGCCTTTTAAATGAAACCGGGAGTCTGGTTTGCCTGGTAAAACCCCAGTTTGAAGCCGGCAGAGAACAGGTTGGGAGAAAAGGTATCATAAGAGATATCAATGTCCACAGAGAAGTGATTAACAATGTTATCGCATATGCAGAAAGCAATGGTCTTTATCCAAACGGTTTAACATTTTCTCCGGTAACTGGAGCAAAAGGGAATATAGAATACCTATTATTTCTAAAAAAAATTAAGCCAGACAACTTTGATGCAGCCAAAATAATTAACACTATTGTTTCTGATTCTCATGAAGAATTAGATAAACAGTAGTATACATGTATTTAGGAGGATTTAAAATGAAACTATCAAAAAGAGTATTAGCGATGAAACATTCACCAATTCGTAAGTTTTATGTTTATGCAAACAAGGCAAAGTCACAAGGTAAAAAGGTCTATTATTTAAATATCGGTCAACCAGACATTAAAACACCAAAAGCATTTATGGAAGCCATTAGAAATTTTGATGCAGATGTTCTTGAATATGCTCCTTCTGAAGGAATTCCCGAATTAATTGATGCTGTTATCGGTTACTACAGAAGATATAATATGGATTTTGTTAAAGATAACGTCTTAATTACAAACGGGGGAAGCGAGGCCTTGATTTTCATTATGACCTGTCTTCTTGATGCCGGAGATGAAGTGATTATTCCTGAACCTTATTACACAAATTATAAAACCTTTATATCCATGGCTGACGGTGTTATTAAACCATTGACAACAAGAGCAGAAAATGGATATCATTATGCAAATAAAGAAGACATAGAAGCAGTCATAACTCCTAAAACGAAAGCCATTGTTCTCGTAAACCCAGGGAACCCGACAGGGAGCGTTTTAACCAGAGAAGAAATGAGAATGATTTGTGATTTAGCAAAAAAACACGATTTCTTTATCATTGCAGATGAAGTATACAGAGAATTTGTATATGACGGAAGGGAAATGACCAGCTTTGGACAGTATGAGGATGCAGCTGACAGGGTTATCATCGTAGATAGTGTTTCCAAGAGATTTAGTGCCTGCGGTGCCAGAATAGGATCCATCATCACAAAAAATGCAGAACTGCACCGTAACCTGATTAAACTGGCCCAGGGAAGACTTTCTTGTCCGACATTAGACCAGGTTGGTTCTGCTGCATTATATAATTTAGATCCATCCTATTTTAATGAGGTGAAGATTGAATATGAACACAGAAGAAATGTTGTTTATGATGAACTTTCCAAAATCGAAGGAATTATCTGTGAAAAGCCAAGTGGTTCATTCTATATTACGTGTAAACTGCCTGTCGACAACGCTGAAGATTTTTTAATCTGGATTTTAGAAAACTTTGATGATAAAGGGGAGACCGTTATGTTTGCACCGATTGAAGGATTTTATGCTACACCGGGGCTGGGAATAAGTGAAATGAGAATAGCCTATGTTCTGAAAGAAGAAGATATGTTAAGAGGAATCGAATTAATCAGACTGGGACTTGAGGCCTATAAAAAAAGATAAAAGGACTTGAATATGGAATTATCACCAATGATGAAACAGTATATGAGTATAAAAGAACAGTATAAAGATTGTATACTGTTCTTTCGTCTTGGAGATTTTTATGAAATGTTTTTTGAAGATGCGATTATTGCTTCAAAGGAAATGGAAATCACCCTGACAGGGAAAAACTGCGGGCAAGAGGAAAGAGCACCTATGTGCGGAGTCCCTTTTCATTCCTCGGATGTATATATTGCAAAACTTATTGAAAAAGGGTACAAGGTGGCAATCTGTGAACAGACGGAAGATCCGGCAGCCGCAAAGGGCATTGTAAAGCGGGAAGTGGTTCAGGTAATCACACCAGGAACTGTAATCAGTCAAACGATGTTAAATGAAAAAGAGAATAATTACCTAGCTTCTGTATTTATTGATGATAAAGAGGTTGGTTTATCATACTGTGATATTTCAACTGGAGAGCTTCGTGTCACTGACATTAATGAATTTGATACAATTGACACAATAATTAATCAATTGGTCAGAATAAAACCTAAAGAAATAATAATCAATAAATCCGCTGAAAATATCTGCAGTATTGAGGAGCTTAAACTGCTTACTGATTCCTATGTCAATATTTTAGATGATTCCTATTATGCTAATAATTTAGCTAAAAAATCCATATTAAGACAGTTCCAGGTAAACTCTATGACAGGTATCGGGATGAGAGAGTGTGAAGTAGCTGTAAATTCACTTGGTGCACTTCTTTCCTACCTGTTCGAGACACGAAAGCAAAGTTTGAGTCATATAACGCACGTAAATTATTATGATATCGGCAGCTATATGAGCCTGGATAAAGCAACAATAAAGAATTTAGAATTGACTGAAACCTTGTATGAGAAGAAAATTTCAGGGTCATTATTAGGAATTCTTGATAAGACCCATACTGCAATGGGTTCCAGAAAGCTGAAACAATGGATTAAGGAGCCTTTAAACAAGGCTCCTGACATTCATAAACGACTTGATGCAGTGGAAACTCTTGTCGATGATATCATTCTGAGAAACAATATAAAAGAGGGTTTAAAACGGATTTACGACCTTGAGAGATTAATTGGAAGGGTGGCTTTTGGCAATACAAACGGTAAAGATCTGATTGCTTTAAAAAATTCAATTTCGATTCTTCCAGAAATTAAAAGCGATCTTAAGAATTGTGGTAATGGTTTTCTTGAAGAAATTGAAAATAATATTTATTCTCTTGATGAAATATATCATATCATTGACACCTCAATCGTCGAAGAATCTGGCTTTACAATTAAAGAAGGCGGTTTGATAAAGGCAGATTATTCAGATGAACTTGATCAGCTGAAATTTTCCATTAAAGATGGTCAAAACTGGATTGCCGGATTAGAAAATTCTGAAAAAGAAAGAACTGGAATAAAAAATATAAAGGTGGGATTTAATAAAGTATTTGGATTCTATATTGAAATAACCAAATCCAATTACGATATGATTCCGGAAAACTACATTAGAAAACAAACGCTGGCCAACTGTGAAAGGTTTATTACACCTGAGCTGAAAGAGATGGAAAGCCTCGTTTTAAATGCTGAAGCAAAAATAAATCAACTGGAATATGAGATTTTTTTAACCGTCAGGAGTTTTGTGCAGGATTATATCTGCGACATTCAAACGACTTCACAGGCCATTGCTGATTTGGATGCCCTCATTTCCTTTGCTGAGGTCAGTGCAAAATTCTCTTATGTTAAACCAAAAATCAATACAGGAGACAAACTGATCATTGAAAAGGGGAGACATCCGGTTATTGAGCAGATTATAAAAGATGGTGTATTTGTATCAAATGATACCTATGTTGATTGTGATACATCCAGTTTATTACTAATTACAGGCCCGAACATGTCCGGTAAATCAACCTACATGCGCCAAACAGCCTTGATTGTACTGATGGCACAAATAGGATGTTTTGTACCTTGTGAGTCAGCAGAAATAGGTATAGTTGATCGAATTTATACCCGTATTGGTGCTTCGGACAATTTAACTCAAGGGCAAAGTACTTTTTACGTTGAAATGAGCGAGCTGGCTTATATTTTAAACACCTCCACAGAAAAAAGTCTTATTATACTGGATGAAATAGGCCGGGGAACCAGCACATATGATGGATTATCAATCGCCTGGGCCGTTGTTGAGTATCTCTGCCATAAACAAAAGGGAACCAGAACATTATTTGCTACCCATTACCATGAACTGACAGAACTGGAGACGGCCACGAAGGGTCTTAAAAACCTTAACGTGGAGGTTTCAGAGGAGAATGGCAATATAGTGTTTCTTCATAAAATAATTGAAGGAAGTGCAAGCAGAAGCTATGGGATTCATGTGGCAAAACTGGCCGGTGTTCCAAAAGCGGTTTTAGAATCAGCTGAATTCAAGCTGCTGGAACTGGAAGCAGGAATTTTCGAAAATAAGGTTGATTTAAATCAAATTGGCATATCAGAACAACCTGGGCAACCTGAGCAACTTTCATTTTTTGAAGTGATTAATGACCCGCTGGTTCAAAGAATTAAATCCCTGAATTTAATGGAAATAACACCATCAGAAGCAATTAAGATATTAGAAGAATTAAAGGCGGCTGCAAAATGATCAAACTTTTAAGTAAAATTGTTGCTGACAAGATTGCAGCAGGAGAAGTAGTTGACAGGCCTCTTTCAATTGTTAAGGAATTAGTTGAAAATTCAATAGATGCGGGAGCTTCCCACATTACAGTGGAGATTAAAAATGGTGGTAAATCCTATATCAGAGTTACCGATAATGGCTGCGGCATCTATAAAAACGAGGTAACCATTGCTTTTATGCGTCATGCAACGAGTAAAATATCTGAAGCTGAAGATCTTGGACATATTATTACTTTAGGCTTTAGAGGGGAAGCTTTAGCCAGTATTTCAGCTGTTTCCAGAGTCGAACTGATAAGCAAAAGAGGAGATGAAAAAACAGGATCCAAACTGGTTATATCAGAGGGTGAAATAGAGGAAAATGTACCGGTTGGCTGTCCGGACGGAACCACCTTGGTGGTTTCCGACCTTTTTTATAATACTCCTGCAAGGCTGAAATTTATGAAATCAGACAGTACAGAAAGTACATTAATCATAGATTTCATTTCTAAAATGGCGCTTGCTTATCCTGAGATCATAATTAGGCTGATCAACAACGGAACAAATTTATTCACAACTCCGGGAAAAGGTGATAGATTTAATACTGTTTTAACAGTTTATAGCAGAGATACGGGAGAAGGACTGATTCCAGTTTTTGCCGAAAGTGAATTCATCAGAATGGAAGGTTTTGTTTCTAAACCTTCCTATAGCAAAACAAACCGGAAACATCAGATATTCTTTGTGAATGGAAGAGTTATCTCAAGCAAAGTCATTGAGACAGGTTTAGAAGAAGCTTATTTTGATAAAATGTTTGATGGAAGATTCCCAGTTGCCTTTCTTTTCATTTGGGTAGATCCTTCAAAAGTGGATGTTAACATCCATCCAAACAAAAAAGAGGTTCGATTTGATGATGACAGACTCATAAGAGAGTACATTTCAAAAGAAATTAGGGCTGTTTTAAATACAAAAAAATCAATTCCAGAAATTAAGGTAAAAAAACCTGAGATCATAAAAAAATCCGAAGGCGAGGAGCAGGTTAACATAAAACAGTTATTGTCAACACTCCGCGAAAAGGAAGATTTTCCAAGTTATATAAAACAGTCTTCCATTGAAGAGATTTCTGACGAGTATTCAGATGAATTTAAAATTGGCGAAAAAAAGCATCAGCCTTTTTCAATAAATGAACTGGATTTGCTAGGTGTCATATTTGGAACATATCTTGTCGCAACCCTTGAAAACACTTTTTATATGATAGATCAACATGCTGCACATGAAAGAATTTTTTATGAAAACTTAATGAAACAGTATAAGAACAGTGATAAAGCAGTTCAAAAACTTCTTATCCCTTTTATGATTAACGTTTCCCATACTGTTAAGGAAAACTCATATACCTGGTTGGATTTATTAGCCGATGCAGGTTTTGATATAGAAGAATTCGGCCTAAAATCTTACAAAATCAGTGGTGTACCAACCTTTATGACAATACAGGAGGCACAGGATTTTATTACCTATTTTGTTGAGAACATATCGGAAGACATTGATTTGTCCAATGAAAAAATAATTCATAAAATCATTTCTAAATCCTGTAAAAGCGCCATAAAAGCAGGAGATATCATTACGATGGAAGAAGCAACAGCCTTGATTTCAGATCTTTCAGCATGCGAAAACCCATATTCCTGCCCACATGGAAGACCAACTTTTATAAAATTATCCAAATATGAAATAGAAAGAATGTTTAAGAGAGTTTGATGAATAAAATTATTATAATATGCGGACCAACCGCAGTAGGGAAGACAAAATATGCCATTGAAATTGCGAAAGCTTTTAATGGCGAAATCATATCTGCTGATTCAATGCAATTATACAAATATATGAACATTGGAAGCGCAAAACCAGCGCCGGAAGAGCTTGCGCAAGTAAAACATTATCTTGTTGATGAAATTGATCCAAAAGAACTATTTTCAGTTGCCGAATACCAAAAGAGAGCAAAACTTGCTATTAAAACCATTTTTTTAAAAGGAAAAACTCCTGTTATTTCCGGGGGTACTGGTCTTTATGTGAATTCTCTGATCTATGATATGGATTTTTCAATACAGCCTTTATCCACTGAATATAGGAGAGAGCTGGAAAAGCTGGTCAATGAAAAAGGTAATGAATTTGTTCATGGCTTACTTACTGAAAAGGACAGGGAAGCGTCGGAACGAATCCATCCCAACAGTGTAAGACGAGTTATCAGAGCACTTGAAATGATTCATCTTGGGGATAAGGTAAAATCTTTTGAAGAATCCTTTGTAAAAACGAAGGATTACAGTTATGTTATCATTGGACTTTCAAGAAATCGGGAAGAAATGTATGATAGAATAAATGAAAGAGTTGAAATCCTTTTTAAAAAAGGACTTGTAGATGAAATCAGGAACCTTCTGGATATGGGACTTACTGAAACCGATATATCCATGAAGGGAATTGGGTATAAAGAAATCATTGGATATATTAAGGGTAAATATGACCTAGATTTTGCAGTTGATTTGGTGAAGAAAAATACACGGCATTATGCAAAAAGACAAATGACGTGGTTTAGACGTTATGAGGACATCAATTGGTTTAATCTTTCAGAATATGAAAATGATGAACAGGCGATTGAGGAGATAAAAAGATGGCTGTTGAAAAACAAGTAAAAATTCATAATAAAAGCGATAAACCTGATAATATTATTATTAAGGAAAACGATATTATGGAGCAATGCCAGGAAATTGAGGAACAGTTGCCTAAATTTTTACGCGGCTTCTTTGTTTTTTTAAAGGGAAATGTTCTTCCTATGACAAGACTCGCATATCTTCATGATATTAAATTCTTTTTGAATTATTTAATCAACGAATCTGATATTACCCAGGCAAAACTGACAAAAAACATAAAACAAGAAGAATTCAATCATATTAAAGCAGTAGATATAAATATTTTTATTGATTACTGCAGGCGATATAAGGTTGAAACCGATAAAAACGTATATATTTATGAAAATAACAAAAGATCACTGGCTAGAAAGAAATCTTCCATCTCCGTTTTATTCAAATATCTGTATAGAGATGAGCTGATAGAAAAAAACATTACGGATGGATTTGACCCTATTAAGGTTCCTAAAGCTGGAGAAAAAGAGATTAAAGCGCTCCAGGACAATGAAGTGATGGTTATGCTGGATGCAGTAACTACTGGAGACTCTTTGACGGATAAAGAAAAACAGTATTGGGAAAAAACAAAGAAAAGAGATAAAGCAATTCTTGTCATTTTTTTGACTTATGGTTTAAGATTATCAGAACTTCAACAGTTGAATATATCCTCTTTTAACTTTTCAAGGGATGAATTTAAGATTTACAGAAAAAGAGGAAAAGAATCCACCATGCCAATCAATAAATCTGTTTTAAAAGTGGTGCAGGCATATATTAAGGAAGAAAGACCTCACGATGACACAATTGATGAGTTCAATAAAGACGCTTTATTTTTAAGTCTGCAAGGCAAAAGATTGGCTGAGAGACAAATTAGAGAGCTGGTGAAGAAATATACGTCTATTGGTTTAAAAACCTCACGTTCCGCAGGTTACAGCCCTCATAAGCTAAGAGCAACGGCAGCAACCAGCCTGATTGGGAGAGGCAATTCCATTTTTGACGTTCAGGCTCTTTTAGATCACGAGCAGGTTACAACAACACAGCTATATGCCGCTCATAAAATGAATGTGAAAAGGGACCTTGTGAAGGACATGGAATGGGAAATTGAAAGGGAAAAGAAATAATGCAAACCAACACGCATAACTTATTAAAGCAAAAAATGGGAATCAGTGATAAGGTTCTGGATTTGATTGATAAATCCGAAAAAGAAGTGATGGATATTTTTACGGATCTTGATGATACAATGGCATTTAATCAATATAAAGTCCTGTCAGCATTTCAGGAAAATAAAATAAGTGATAAGCATTTCGCCTGGAATACAGGTTACGGATACGATGATCCCGGGAGAGCAGCTTTAGAAAAAGTCTATTCAAATATTTTCAATACAGAAGCCGCACTTGTCAGACCAATCATTGTAAACGGAACACACGCTTTAACACTGACCTTAACAGGAATTCTCAGACCGGGAGATGAACTGATTTATTGTACAGGCGCACCTTATGATACACTGGAAGAGGTTATCGGAATACGTGGAGAAGGTAAAGGATCCTTAAAAGAATTTGGGATTACCTATAAACAGGTTGAGCTGAAAGAGGATGGAGCGATTGACCTGGAAACTTTAAAAGCAGTGATCTCCAGAAAAACCAGAGTAATAACTGTCCAGAGAGCAACCGGTTATGGGTGGCGGAAAGCCATTACAATACCTGAAATCGAAAAATGGGCGGCAACGGTGAAAGCTGTTAACCCTGAAATAATATGCATGGTTGATAACTGTTATGGGGAATTTTTAGATGTAAAAGAACCAACTGAGGTTGGCGCAGACGTTGTAGCTGGTTCATTAATCAAAAATCCCGGTGGTGGTCTTGCGTTAACCGGGGGATATATTGCCGGCAGAGCTGATCTTATAGAAAAAATATCCTACCGTATGACATCGCCTGGCATAGGCGGAGAATGCGGTTTAACTTTCGGACAAACCCGTACCATGTTCCAAGGTTTGTTTATTGCACCTAAAACTGTAAACGGCGCACTTAAAGGGGCCATATTGTGTGGAAAAGCTTTCCAGAACATCGGCTTTGATGTTTGCCCTAAACCAGAGGATACAAGAAGTGATATCATTGAAGCAATCAAACTTGGTTCGGCTGAAGCAGTTATTACCTTTTGCGAAGGCATTCAGGCTGCAGCACCGGTAGATTCCCATGTAACCCCAGTTCCCTGGGATATGCCGGGTTATGAGGATCAAATAATTATGGCGGCTGGTGCATTTGTGCAGGGGTCTTCCATTGAGTTAAGCGCTGATGCCCCAATCAGGCCGCCTTATATTGTGTATTTTCAAGGCGGGCTTACCTATGAACACTCAAAATTTGGCGTGATTAAGGCACTTCAAGCACTTTATGATAAAAACATGATAACATTATGAGGAGCAAAAAATGTCGGCCATAAAAGAAGAAAAAACTAAAAAAAGGTTAAAATTAATTGTAACCTTAATTAAATTTTTAATTCTGCTTATTTTTCTGATAGGTATCCCTTTTTATGTATTTTATTTTCATCGCGATTTGATACAGACTTTTAACAGTTTAGACTCAATTAATGCTTTTTTACTGAAATATAAATCAGCAAGTATCTTTGCTTACATTGGATTTCAGATCATTCAAATAGTTATTTTCATTATACCCGGGCAGGCGATACAGTTTGCCGGCGGATATTTATTCTCGTTTTGGCTTGGATTTTTTATTACATTTATCGGTGTCGCATTAGGAACAGTCCTCACGTTTTATTTAGCCAGAGTTCTTGGGAAAGATGCCATTCATCTTGTGATTGGAGAGGAAAGAACTCACCATTACATAGAAAAATTCAACAGCAAAAGGGTTTTTATGATTATATTTATCATTTTTCTGATCCCTGGCATCCCAAAAGATGCAGTCACTTATATTGCAGGTGTTTCAGACATGGAAGCTCGGTCTTTTATCATTATTTCACTTCTTGGAAGACTACCGTCAATGATCGGTAGTGTAATGATCGGCAGTATGTTAAAGAGTGGCAGTTATACCGGTGTTGTTATTATATCCATACTAGCATGTATTTGTTTCGTTCTAGGAATCGTATACAAAGATAAACTGATTGGGAAAAGTGACAAGTTCTATCATAAGGTTACAAAATTATAATAAGAGAGGGATAGAAGATGTTGCACTTGGCTAGCTTTAGGCTGTTTATGGATACAGGGATATCCATTTTCATATCAATTATTGTCATATGGAATTTAATTGTGTTTGTTCTATATGGCCTGGATAAATACAATTCAAAAGGAGAGGGACATCGCATAAGCGAAAGAACATTGTTAATAGCAGCCTTTTTATTTGGTGGGTTAGGCGCCTTTTTAGGAATGCATCTGTTCCATCATAAAACAAAACATAAAAAATTTATTATCTTAATTCCTGTTTCCATCTTTGTAAATATTTTAACTGTCATTCTTTTAGTTTTGTATTAACAGCCACTTTCCTTATTTTGGGAGTGGCTGTTTTATTTTATTTGCAGCAGAATATCAGTGAATAAAGCCATCTGAATAATATTATTAAAATATGAACAAATGTTCTAAAAGTTGTTGACAAAGAACAAGCGTTCTGATATTATATGAACTATCAAAGAACACTTGTTCTATATATGGATAGTAAAAGGATGGGGATGCAGATGAACAATAGTAAACCAAAGTACAGATTAAAATCCAGATTTAGATTTACAATATTTGTTGTCATTATGATGCTTATGTTAGTTACAGTCTCAAATACCATACTTGGAATTAATAATGCGAGCAGTTTAACAAAACCGGAATATGCCTCAATCCAAATCAAATATGGTGACACTTTGTGGGATCTTGC
>JAENWH010000457.1 GCA_016650135.1 Peptostreptococcaceae bacterium | reverse complement strand
CCTGGGTCTTCCATAATACTGATGACTTCATCCCCCGTCGAGATAATGGCAACCGAGGGTTTAACAAACACATTGATAAAAGCTTCCCCCATAGCTGCCAGCATTCCAATATCCTTCGTCGTAATTCTATGCCCTTTTTTATATATAATCTGACCTGCTTTAAAGTCATCACCCTTATTCATTAAATCAGAATTTGGAGCAGAGGCTTTATAAACAGCAATATTCTTTTCATCCAGTTTTTCCACATATTCAATCATTACCATTGCATCGGCACCTTGTGGAAGCATCCCTCCTGTAGGCACATATACCGCTTTCCCACTTAAAATCTTTTGTTCAGGAGCCTTGCCCATTTTCACTTCACCAATCAGTTCCAGAAAAACAGGGGCAGTATCGGAAACTCCAAAAGTATCCTTTGCTGCCACCGCATACCCGTCAACGACTGACCTTGCAAACTCAGGAATATCTGTCTCTGAGCGTATATCATCAGCCAAATATCGGCCAAGTGCTTCAAACAAAGGGATTTCCTCTGCCATTCGATCCATATTTTTAAAATACTGGTCCAGTTTTTGCTTTACCTGTTCCAAAGTATCTACCTTAAGAAGATTCATCTTCATATCCATCTCCATTTCTTTTTTATACCAGAAGTTCCCCCTCGATAAACTGACGGGTTAAACTATTGACAGGATTTTTCAATATTTCCATGCAGTTTCCCTCTTCAATCAATTCCCCTTTGTTCAAGAAAATCAGTTTATTACATACCCTCTTTGCCTGAGGCAAATTATGTGTAACAATGATTATACTTGTACCTTCTTCTTTGTTGATCTTCGCCAGCATTCTTTCTATTTCTCCAGTTGTGGTTGGATCGATATTTGCTGTTGGTTCATCAAGCAACAGCAATCCCGGTCTGAAGGATAATGCTCTGGCAAGGGCAACTTTTTGAATTTCTCCACCTGACAATTTCCAGGATTTTCTTTTTCTTAATTTTTCTAATCCTAATTCTATCGTTAGCTGATTAATTCTTTCTTCTATGTCAAAACTGCTCCATCCTCTCAATTTCAAAGGATATGCAATGTTCTTTTCAACCGTTGTGCTTATCAGATAAGGATTTTGAAAAACCAATGTCATTTCCAACTTTGGATTTATTCTTATATGATCTTTATCCATATAGGTCACTTTACCCATCGTTTGTGAATCCAGCTTCCCAATAATGTTTAGGAGGGTGGTTTTCCCCGCGCCGTTTGCTCCAATAATCGCCGTTATAGTTCCTTGTTCGATTACCAGATTTTCTATGTCTAAAACTTTTTTCCCGCTATATTCTTTCGTTAAATTTTCAATTTTCAGTTTCATCTATTTGGCCTCCCGTTCCTGGAAGTTGTATAGAATTGCATTTACGATAAAGGCTATAATAAGCAAAACAATGCCAACTGCGATTGCCCTGCTGTAATCCCCCATGGTTTTCAACTCTGTAATATAGGTGGTCATCACTCTCGTTTTACCTTTGATGTTTCCCCCTACAATCATTACTGCCCCAACTTCGGAAATGGCGCGGCCAAATCCGCTGACAACTGCTGCGGTCAGTCCTATCCTCATTTCGAAAATCAACAGTTTCATTGCTTCTAAATGGTTTGCTCCCAGGGTAATCCCCAGTCTGTTCACAATTGGCGCTTTTTCTTTCACTAAATTATAGGTA
Organism: Peptostreptococcaceae bacterium; assembly: GCA_016650135.1. The sequence goes on along the minus strand of JAENWH010000457.1, from coordinate 356 downwards.
AGCCCCATTACTATTGGCGTTACAAGGCAGATTTGGGCGATAATCATCGCCGTAGGCGTATAATTCAATTGGAAACTGCCCAGGGGTCCTCTTCTCATTAAAATCAAAAAGACTGTCAACCCTGCGATAACAGGCGGCAGACTCATAAATGTGTACGTTATTCTAATGATAATACCTTTGCCTCTGAAATTATGGGTTCCAAGAAGGATCCCAAGGGGCATGCCAATGCATGTTGATATTAACACAGATGAAAAAGAAACATAAAGAGATAGACCTATTATCCCAAATATTTCTGCATCACCAATCAGTATTAAATTCAATGCCTGAACAATACCCGTTGAAATTTCATTCATAAT
>JAENWH010000120.1 GCA_016650135.1 Peptostreptococcaceae bacterium | reverse complement strand
GTAACGTTTTATTATGTCTCTTGTGAATATGTTCATCCATTTAGCAAAAATACGCTTTTTCAAAGCGTTATGAAAACCTTTAGGTTTTCATACTTTCCTCTGTACCCCGATGCAAGCATCGAGGAATTCTTTTGATTAAAACTCAATATATGGTATAATCATTTGTTAGGTATTTACTTTTATTTCCGTCTTATTATAAATGCAATATCTGTTTTGAATGATGGCGTAATCAGCATTGATTGACCACCATTAGATTCAATTGTATCAACATCATCAAATAATTTGCATGAGGAAGGATTAGTGTATTTCACGTCATATATCCCTGCCGGAATCTGCACAAATAGGGTATCCTTAAATGTTTTTTCAATTGCATCATATCCCCAGATGTTCTTTTTGCCTTTTGGAATACTGTGATGAAGGTAACAGGCGTACTCTTTACCTTTGTCCGATAACACACGAATAAATGTCCCTCTTGGGTACTTAATCACAGTTTTGTTATCAGGAGCCATTTTTAAAAAATCTATACTGTTCATAAATGTTTTCAGATAACTTAATTGTATCCGTATGATCCGGGCACTATCCGATCCTGATTCATTGTCGGGAGTATATTCCCAACTCAGGTTATTATAAGCACCACCACCACGCATGAAAAAGTCCCACGCCTCCACCCGGACGTCATTCACATTAGAATCAATCAGTGATCCCATGGTTTCGTCCATACTGTAAACCTTGTTTAAGCTATAGATCCAAGCGTCGGACGGTTTATTGGGGATTTGTACATAATGGTAATTTGCTACAGAAACGTGTACGTTATCAACATCTGCCTGGTTTGTTGCGATCAAATGTTTTTTCGGAAGACTTGCTTCAATCCTCGTTATCAGATCAATCATATGATTATGCCACTTGATTACTGCCAGAGAATCTGTTACATCATTAAAGGGTTCATTGCATACTTCGTAGTACAAATTATCGAAACCATTAAGCTCATGTAATACTTTATCAACAAATTCATCCTCACGCGCAAGAAGTTCCCTGTTTCCTAGTGTCTCAAATATCCGAAAACTACCGGCTCCTGAAGGACCTGAATGCTGTATATTGTTTTCTGGGTACAAAGGTGAATTTATCCAGATAGAGTCGCTGTATTGATTCCCGAAAAGTGTCAATTCAACAAAAATGCCTCTTTTTTTAGCCTGAGTGATTAAATCTTTTAACCGTTTAAAATATTTGCCATTCCACTTATCAAGATCAAACTTGTTGCCACCTACAAAATAACCTTTAACATTGCTACGTGCCCAAGGAGCTATTAAGCGATTTGGTCGTGGTGCAAGCGTATTCTCATATCCCATCCACTTAATATCTTTTCCCCGTTCAACGTATGTGCCTGAAAAAACCCTTGTGTTATTCATTCCCTGAGCATTGAGCGAATCCAAATATGGGATATAGTCAAAATCAAGGTTAATCAATGCTCCGTAATGTTCACCGCTTGTAATCAATACAATAGGTTTGCCATCATATTGAAAATAATGCCTGTTAGCCGGATCCAATTTTAAAGGTAATGGCTGTTCGTTGACGTCAACAACTGTTCCTTTTAAAGTAACTTTCTGTGCCATCGCATACGTGGAGGTCAGAAGTATTAAAATAAAAACTAACTTTCTCATAATTTTGTGCTTTTTTGTTGATTGATTTTAGATAAGTCTCGTTCTTGTGAAAAACACATATCTCCATTGTAAGTTCCCCTCTTTCCATAGTGTGTTGAACTTAAAGTAGGTACTAATCTTTCTTACGTTCTCAGGCAAGCAGTACCAGTTAATCTCACCCGAAAATATCTTTTATACAAAATATTGTTTTAGATATTTAGTTTTGCTCCTTGATATATAGAACCCAATCCTTATTCTCAGGAGTTGACAAGTTTTTAGGGTTTGGACACTCAAACGACAAATATTCAGATCCTGTAATAGTTGTTGTTTTCCCTATCTTACCAGATGACGGGTCGAACCAATAATAGCTGATTTTTTTGCCAACAGCAATATGCCCTAAGTGCACTTTTGCCACACCACCATATCTTAAATAAATCACATATTCCTTCCCTGGATTTGCCAGGCAAAAAGGCTGGGGATATTCTGTAACCAAGTCTGGATGTGAAGCCAGTGTCCACCAGTCGATTTTTTGAAAGAAAGATGCCAAATATTCCATCGACATCGCGCCTTCATAATCCAATGTTGAACCTCCTTTTACCTGCTGATCTGAAGGTTCTTTTTCAGGTGATTCGGGAACATCAGCAATCCAAATTCGGCCACCACCATAACTATGCCCTGCTGCACCAGAAAGAATTGCCGACCATGCTCCAAAACGAATGTCGGAAGCTGACGCATCTCCGGCAGTAAACTCGTACCACGGTTCAGTTACAACAATAGGTTTTGTTGGTTTAAGGTTATAAGCATAAGAAACACATTGAGGGATCATTTCGTTCGCAAACTTCCCATGCCCAACCTGGCACTGATTATAATCGAGCCATGATTCTTTGTTCAGGACACTTCCTGTTGTCCATTGTGGAGCATCTTTCCCTCCAAACCAGTAAGGAGGAGTATTATGCACACTCGTTATCCTTCCGTACGAATCTTCATGCTTTACCATTTTGCCCAATTCATTCCAAAAGTCAAGCCCTAACCCTCCATAATTGTTTACATTATATTCTCCAGCCAACACCCAGATCACGTTGTAAGCACTAAACCGATGTATTAAATAGCGCCACCACCGCAACATTTTCTCCTTACCTACTTCTTTATCCAGATCCTTTCCTCCCCACCAGCCATGTATCCAAATGGTTATTCCTTTTGAATTGGCATAGCGTATCATCTCTTCAACCCGTTGCATGTGAGACGTATCGAGCACTGAATAAGTAGTGTCCAACAGACTGTTTTCTTTTTTCCACCCATTACCTGGTATAAACAGTTGACCAATGTTAAAGCCCTTTGCAGCCCTGTCGTCCACCAGTTTTTTGAAGGTATCAAAATGAATATCCTTTTTTGTCCAATTCCACCAGGTATCACCAATCCACAAGAATGGATGTCCATCGGAATATTCAAAATAATGACCGGCGTTTGCCCCCGCCTGCATTACCCTGATAAAACCTCGACGTGTTGGATTGGTTTCCTTTTCAGCCTCTGTCCAAGGTATTACTTTGAATTTACCTTCCTTCCCGTCTAAACTTTTATCTTTTGAAACACTTTTATATTTCCAGTCACCGGTATAAGGTGGCGCAAAATTAACCTTCCACTCTGAGTCTCCAGCCCAAAACCCTACCAGTGTTATTTTTTTGTCTTTTGCCTGACCGCTTACCCCTTCAAAAATCACTTGCATCAAATCTCCATTTTTTGTTACAGGAATCTGTGCATATGGATTAATGTAGTTTTTGGCTGTTTTAAACGAAAGTGTAAGAACTTCCCATTGATGGATGGTTTCAGCATTCAACTTTACTGGGGAAAGAAAAGAAGATAAAATGACCCAAAGTAATAATAACCGAGAGCTAGTTTTCATGATTTTTATATTAAAACGTTATAGTTCAAAAATAGGTTTACCTCCAATAATAATTGTATTTTCCAATTGAAATCATATTTGACTTATTTTCCTAAAATATAGTGGTCATAGCAATCTCACTGATCTTAACAACAGAAATCCAGCAATATTTTTCAGTAACCGCACAACCATAAAAAAATTAAAACTCAATCATCTTTACAGTCATGGGAGGGACTTCAAAATTGTCCCATACATGATCTCCAAATGAGATTTTAGTAATTTGCTTTGAAACAAACAGATTCATCACAAAAAGGACGGACTTATTCCCCTTTGTAAGAATGGATGTCCATACGTTGGGGTTTGAGCAGTCTACTTTCTGTTTAAGTCCCAGGGAATCCATCATTTCATGAATCATATTCTCATGTTCAAACTTGGCATGTTCCCAATAAAAACCCAAGAATACCACCTTGCCTCCGTGTGGAGTGTTTAATGTCCATGCCAAAGTGCTATTGCTATTCTCATCCTTTCCTACTATTTCTGCATTTTCAGGTAAACGTTTGGTAACGAAGATTCCACCAGTATCAAAAATGTTTTTTATACTTCCAATATCGATCAGGGGCGAAAGTCCTCTAACTTTTGCTATTTCAGGTTTTCCCAGAAAATCGGACAGGATTGTACAGGGATTAAAGTTATCGTCCAATACTGGAACTACAGGCGTGAGAAGTACCTTGCCTCCTTTTTTCAGAAAATTAACTATTCTTTGTTGCTGTGAAGCAGACATACAGGACGACGATACCACAATTACTGGAGTTACTGTATCATTAGTCCATTCGTCATTTTCCAGGTTGCAAAAAACGGGTGAAAGACTTGCACATAAAGAGGATGTCAATACCCCTTTTCTCAGGAAATCCCATGCTTCGTTATCAGTAAATAATACGTTACCTTGGTTTTTCCAAAACACCTGTGAACGGTTTGCCCGGTAATTAAATGCAATACGACAGTCGAATTGACGTTTAGCTTCAGATAACCACTCATGTTCTTTTAAAAAGTGACCTATCTTTTTAACTGATTGATATAGCGGACGAATTTCGCCATTGGCGCTAATCGGGGCTCCATAATCGTAAACATCTGAAGTTGTGCCCATCCCTGGTGGATTAGGTCCACCCGTAAAAATATAATAATTCAGCCCTTTCAATCCGAAAGCTATATTAGTCAAAACATTGGTTTCAAAGTCTTTAGGGCCTATTACAGGCCAGTCAGCCAGACTTCCTGCCGGCATTTCCAAAACCGTTGGGGGAAATCCCATTACCCGCAGCGCCTCAAGCGAAGCAAACTCTATAGCCGCTAATTGAGGGGTCGGGTTATTTTGTTCCCATGACTGACCGAGGTTATAATAATGATCCACGCCTAATAAAAACGAACTCCCCAATGCCTTGGCAGCTTCGTAATAATGGGTGTTTGAATTTGGACTCCATGAATTACTTATTACAGAAAGTTTTATCCCGTTATCTCGAATCATTTTGGTTAGTGCCTGAAAATATTCAGAGATTGTATTAAAATAAAAATCAGCATAATCTTTAACCCTTCGCAGTTCTGAATTTGTTTTCGCCATTGAAGGATCGACTGGCAATACATTTTCAAAACTCTTATAATCAGTATTATATGCTTTATTTAGTGCTGAGATGTCTTTGTATTTCGCCTGAAGAAAAACAGGATATCGTCCATTCTTTTTCCCAAAACCCATGCTTGTGGCATTATAATCCATGCCACCATCCCAAATCTGGAGGCCATCAGTCTCGTTATCAAGTTGTACAAAAACGATGGGGCCTCCATTATCAACCGAATATTTTTTAATAATCGGACATATTGCATTGAACCAGGCTCTTGTTTTCTCAAGAAATATGGGATGCAGGTATGAAACAACATCTGCATCATAGTCTTCGTTATTAATATTTTTAGCCCTGATCTCAGGATAATTTTTAACTAACCATCCCGGTAAGCCTGCATGTTTAAGTTCGGAGTATTGATATGGTCCTGGTCGTACTATAACATACAAGCCCATTTCTTTGCAGGTTTTTAAAAAACCTTCAAGGTCTCTAACCCCATCATCACCACTAAAAAAGAACTTTCCTTCTGTTGGCTCGTGTATTAGCCACGGTGTATACGTTGCCACACAATTTCCTCCAGCTTCTTTGAACAGGGTCAATCTTGCTTTCCAGTCTTTCCTAGGAACTCTGAAATAATGAAATTCACCGGAGTACAAAAAGGTAGGCTTACCATTCAAATAATAACAATTCTTGCTGAAGGTAAACCCGCTTCTGTTAACATTCTGTTTATCTTGAGAATATAACTTTTCTCTTGCCCCAGCGAACATTAAAACCGCCAGCAATAGATTAATTGTACAAATTAATTTTGAAATATTTATATGTTTCATATGTGAATAATTTATTTTTAAAGATTATAAAATTAAGCAAGTTATCATTTAATTGGGAAACTCCCCCCTTCCTTTACTTTGGTCGCTACGCTCCCTTCGCAAAGGAAGGGGAGCAATTCCATTAACAACGTGGTGAAACTTTACAATAAACCATTTTATTTCAAGGTTGTTGTATGAATCGCCCAGACCGGAACCTCGTTCTTCAAACCGGTAATTCCAGTCATCATTGTTTTTGTAGTAACAGTTGTCATAAACCTTTTATTGTAAATATAATATTTTTTAACCAACTTTAAATTTAAATACAGCCTTTTTAAATAATCAGAATATTGCTCCATATTAGAGCTCTTTTTTCTCAGGTTAAATTACTTAATTAGTTCCGGATAATATTTTTTGATTAGCGACTTGTACTTTTCCGAAAGGTTTACTAT
>JAENWH010000485.1 GCA_016650135.1 Peptostreptococcaceae bacterium | reverse complement strand
TCTGTAGGCACAATGATGCTAAGAACAAGGTCTTGCATTCCTCTGTTCTCAACAATTTTTTCTATATTAACTTTTACCTTGTTTTCATGACCCGAATAAGTATGTACAACATACCATCTTGCTTCCTCCGGTTCATCAAGGGGCGAAACCTCTAGTGCTTCCGGTGTTTCATTTTCGGCTTTTTCAATATCTAAGTTATCATCAGTCATTTTGTACCTAACCCTTTTTTTTGTTAATTATAATTAGAATGTTATTCCTAATACTGCACGAAGTGCGGCAAGAACTGCAGAATCAACAGCCCAAAAACTCAATGCAAAAAATGTACAGGTTAAAACGACTACTACAGTATAGGACCCCAATTCTTTTCTTGTTGGCCATACCACTTTTTTAGTTTCTGTCCTAATCCCTCTGAAATACTCGCCAAAACCGATTCTTTTCTTTTTAGGCGGAGCAACTGGTTTCTTTTTGATATCTTTTTCCATTATACTCACTCCTTAATTATTTTGTTTCTTTGTGAAGAGTATGCTTTTTGCAAAACTTGCAATACTTGCTGAATTCAATACGATCTGGATCGTTTTTCTTATTCTTCATAGTATTGTAATTTCTCTGCTTGCACTCTGCGCATGCTAATGTTACTTTTACTCTCATCTGATTGCCTCCGTTTAAATCTAAAATTCAGAGCCTAGTTTCAAGCTCCGCTTATATATCTACCATATAAAGTCGCTTGATTAGGTTATCATACAAACATGTCAATGTCAAGGTCAAATTTCCATCTCTGTTGGGTCGGTTTCATCTAAAACAAACCACTCGTTTTCTGAAAAGGATTCCTCAGCCATAGCCTTGTCACTCATTTTCAAATACTTCCCCCAGCAGGTAGCTGCAATCGTTCCATCCGGTAAAATTATTTCGCCTTCTGCCTCAAATATTTTTCTGTTATTTGAAGTTATCCTTCCAATAGCCTTCAGTTTTGCATTGACTGGAATCGGTTTTTTATATTTTACATTCAGTTCAACAGTTACTGCCCACGTCCCTGGCTCCAAATTGTCTATTGCTCTGCCAACTGTCTCATCCAGTATGGCTGCGGCTATCCCTCCATGTAATCTTCTAGGATAACTTTGATGAAATTCCTTAGTTTCAAAAGTGCATGCAAGTTCTTTATTATCCAACTCATAAAATCTTGCCCCCAGGCTGAATTCATTTTTTATCCCGCATACCATACAGTTGTTACTGTTATGCTTCTTGTTTATTATTTTATGCTTCATCTTATTGCCTTCTAATTATTAAACCTGCCTGTCCATTACAAAAGTGTCTGGCCGCCATTTCAGGTTTATTTTCTTATTCCACGATTGTAGCTACAACGCCGGAGCCTACGGTTCTTCCGCCTTCTCTAATCGCAAATCTCAGTCCTTCTTCAATGGCGATTGGTGTAATCAGTGTGATTGTCATCTGGATATTATCTCCAGGCATACACATTTCCACGCCATCAGGCAACTGAAGATCTCCTGTTACGTCTGTTGTTCTGAAGTAAAACTGAGGTCTGTAACCATTAAAGAATGGTGTATGTCTTCCGCCTTCTTCTTTTTTTAGTACATATACTTCACTTTTAAACTTTGTATGTGGTTTAATTGATCCTGGTGCTGCAAGAACCTGTCCTCTTTCGATTTCTGTTCTCTGAACGCCTCTTAGAAGTGCTCCGATATTGTCTCCTGTTTCTGCTGAATCCAATAATTTTCTGAACATTTCTATTCCAGTAACAACTACTTTTCTTTTCTCTTCGCTTAGTCCGATTATTTCAACTTCTGATCCAATCTTTAATGATCCTCTTTCAACTCTTCCTGTTGCTACTGTTCCTCTTCCTGTGATTGAGAATACATCCTC
>JAENWH010000148.1 GCA_016650135.1 Peptostreptococcaceae bacterium | reverse complement strand
TTCTTCTGTAAAGTGCAAGCCTGCTGTTGGTGCTGCAACAGATCCCTCTGTTTTACAATACACCGTCTGGTATCTGTCCTTATCTTCGAGTTCACTTGCTCTTTCGATATATGGAGGAAGAGGCATACTGCCCAATTCTTCCAGACGTTCAAGGAAAATGCCTTCATATTCAAAATCAGCAATTCTTGTTCCATCTTCACCATTTCCCACAATGACTGCAGAAAAATCATTGGCAAAATCCACTCTGTCCCCGGCTTTCAAGCGCTTACCTGGTTTTACCATGGTTTCCCATCTGTCCCCATCAATTCGCTTAATTAATAAAAATTCCACCTTGGCGCCCGTTTCACTTTTAACACCAAACAGTCTGGCTGGAAGTACCTTCGAATTATTTAAAACAAGACAGTCACCCTTATTAATATAGTCCAGTATATTGTAAAAATGTTTGTGTTCCATCTTACCCGAGTCCCGGTGGACTACAAGAAGCCTTGAGTTTTCCCTTTTATCTGCTGGTTTTTGAGCGATTAGTTCCAATGGTAATTCATAATCAAAATCATTTATATGCATTCTCTCTCCTATTTTATTTCTATATCTGTATAGAAATAATTTAAAATTTCTCTAAAATCAAATCCTTGCTTCGCCATTTCAATGGCACTATCTTGTGGCAAGCCTACCCCATGACCCCATCCCAAGCCATCAAACTTAACAACCCCTCCAGTCACTTCAGCAGAATCAGGTTGCGTTTCAAATAGCTTGCATGATAAATTTCCGTCCATAACAAATGAATTTTCCTTGTCTAGCTCAACCGTTTTCCCAGAAGCATCCAGTACATAGATTTTTTCTTCTGTTAACTTGCTTAAATCAAATCCTCTGACATAAACACCTCTGCTTGCTATCGTTGTGTTCATCTCTTCGTTAATGTTAAACATGGTTGACTTGATTAATGTCATCCCAAGTATGCTTCGTATTTTTTCTTTTAATAAGGTCGCCTTCCCGTTGTCACCGGTAAATTCCATTGCTGCAACAGCGCCAGATGTATTTTTATCCGTTATTGCAACAGACTTCAAATTTCCGATATTATATCCAGCCACTCTAAGCTTGCTTTCAATTTCAGAAAAAGTGAATTGAACATTCCAGGTATAAACAGGGGAATAATTATCTTTAACCCCTCTTAAATATCCAAGTTCATCGTTCCATACATCTTCCACATTCTGCGTATAGCCACCACTGTTCTTTGAGAAAAAAGCAGATACTGGCTGATTTTCATAATAAATTCCTAGATTTTTCGTTTCGTTTACTGCCATATTTGTTATTTCATTTTCGTCTGAATAACCCTTATAGACCTGACAATGTGTTGAATCGCAAAGATCATAGCCACTATAATCATGTCTTCCCAGATTTGTCAGTGCATAACTTCTTGCTACTACTGCCTGAGCTTTTAATGCTTCAATTGGGTTAGAATATCCCATTTCTCCATTAATCACACCATAAGTATATTCATCAACAGATAATTTATTGATGACATTGAAGGTATTATTTGCATTCATAAAAAAGGATATCCCGCCTCGATAGGCTTTACCGTCATAATAAACGACTGAATCAAAAACTGTACCATCTGAATTTAAATATTCCAGATAGTTTTCAGATACCAAATAAAAACCGTTTAACAGCATTTCAGAGATTTTTTTCGTGACTCCTCCCGCTTCGCATGTTAATTCTTCATTATTTACTCCCGTTACAGAAAATATCCCGTTTGATACAGAAGCAGAAACAACTTTTACATTATTTAAAACGTAAAAAGTTTCAATTCCCTGAAAATCCCAAACTGCAAGGTCTTCATTGCCCGTAATCTGGCAGTTTGAAGGCGCAGCTGAAATATATTCTAATCCGATTCTTACGAATTCAGGATTTTCCTCTGCATAAGAAGTTACAAGGTTAGGTAAAATCATAACTGCAATAAGTGTTATCACTACAAACAGCCGTGTAATTTTTTTTTGTATTTGCATGACATAATCCCCCTAATCTATAGTCAATTGAGCTTCATCTGGATTAATAATCCCAAGGTGCAGGTACGCCTCATCTGAAACCATTCTTCCCTTTTGAGTCCTATGAAGAAAACCCTGCTGCATTAAATATGGCTCATAAAGATCTTCAATTGTAACTCTTTCTTCACCAATTGCCGCGGCAATTGTGTCTATTCCTACAGGTCCGCCTTTAAATCTTTCTATGATTATTCTTAGTATTTCCCTGTCAAGAGATTCAAGTCCCACTTCGTCAATTCCTAATGATCTGAGAGTGCTGTCAGTAATTTCTTTATCAATTTTACCATTCCCTTTAACCTGAGAAAAATCCCGAACTCTTTTTAAAAGTCTGTTTGCAACTCTAGGTGTTCCTCTTGAGCGCTTAGCCAGTTCTTCCAAAGATTCTTCATCGATTGGAATATTTAGAATGCCGGCTGAACGTTTGATGATTGTTTTCAGTTCATCTACAGTGTATAATTCAAACTTGCTGACTACCCCGAACCTGTCTCTCAACGGTGCAGAAAGACTTCCGGCTCTTGTTGTGGCGCCAATCAGTGTAAACTTAGCCAAATCAAGCCTGATGGATCTGGCGGAAGGTCCCTTCCCAATGATGATATCTAACGCAAAATCTTCCATTGCCGAGTAAAGAATTTCTTCAACGGATCTGTTTAATCGATGTATTTCATCAATAAAAAGCACATCATTCTCATTTAAATTTGTGATGATCGCCGCCAAGTCACCAGCCCGTTCAATTGCAGGGCCAGATGTAATTCTGATATCCACTCCTAATTCATTGGCAATTATTCCTGCCAAGGTGGTTTTGCCAAGGCCTGGAGGACCGTAAAAAAGAACATGATCTAAAGGTTCTCCCCTCATTTGTGCTGCCTTTATAAAAACTTTTAAATTATCAGTCGCCTTTTTTTGCCCGATATACTCTTCCAGTTTTTTCGGTCTAAGCGTAAGTTCTACTGTTTTTTCTTCGTCATTTAATTTTGTAGCAGTAATTCTATCTTCGTATTCCATTTATTCTCCCTTTAGAATAATCTTTTTAATGCCAGCTTAATATATTCTTCTGCAGTCAAATCTTTTTCTTCTATATTTGCAAGGGAACAAACTGCTTCTCCCTTTGTGTAACCAAGAGAAATCAAAGCATTGACAGCTTCTGATTTTCCATCAGCTGCAAAACCAGATTCTACCGCACCCGAAGACTGATCAAACCCGGAAATGTTTCCTATTTTATCCTTTAGTTCTAATACAATTCTTTGTGCCGTCTTTTTCCCAATGCCATTTGCCTTTGTTAAGGTTATGTGGTCATCAAATATAATAGCTTTTTTAATTTCATCCAGAGGCATGGATGAGAGTACTGAAAGAGCAGCTTTCGCTCCAACTCCACTTATAGTCATTAATTTATTAAACATAGACAGTGCTTCTTTATCTCCAAAACCATATAGGCTGATATCGTCTTCTCGAACAATCATTGCTGTATAAGCTAAAACCGTTTCACCTTCTTTTGATAAATAGATGCTTGAATTTTCGGGTACGAACAATTGGTAACCCAGTCCGTTATTTTCTATCACAACTCCACCAGGAATATGCATAGTGATTTGTCCTTTTATGTAATGTAGCATACTACTCTCCTATTTCCCGATTCTTTTATTATAATTCACACAATTTCCATGACAAATAGCTGCTGCCAGGGCATCCGCAGTATCATCAGGTTTTGGGATTTCTTCCAGGTTTAAAATAGTTTTAACCATAATTTGAATCTGCTTTTTTTCTGCTCTCCCATATCCAACAAGCGCCTGTTTTATCTGCAGCGGTGTGTATTCACCAATATCAAGGCCTGAATTTACACAGGCTAAAATTGCAACCCCTCGTGCCTGTCCAACCATCAATGCTGTTTTAGCATTATTATTAAAAAACAGTTCTTCAATGGACGCTGCGTCGGGTTTGTGTTCTGCAATAATTTCCATCAGAGAAAAATAAATACATTTCAAACGGTCGGGCATATCCATCTTTGAATCAGTTGTTACAGCACCATAGTCTATAACAGAAAATTTGCTTCCATTCATATCAATGATACCATATCCTAAAATAGCATAGCCGGGGTCAATGCCTAGTATTCTCATTGTTTCTCCTATTTCCTGCTTGAAATATTATATCATGTTATCAGTAAAATTGTAACATACAAACATATGTTTGTCTATAATTCTTGTTGATATTTTTATGCATTGCATGGTATAATTATGTATACATCCCCCATTTTGAAAGGAGTCTTATGATGCGGTATTCAAGACAAAATAGAATTCTTGGTTTAATAAAAGAGCACGAAATAGAAACGCAAGAAAAATTGGCATATTTACTTAAGGAAGATGGGTTTGATGTTACACAAGCAACAGTTTCAAGAGATATAAAAGAACTTCAGCTTATAAAGAAACTTTCTTCTTCAGGAAAATACAAATATGCACTTGGCATGGCAACTGACACTCCTATAACAGATCGATTCGTTAAAATTTTCAAGGACACCATTATAAGCGTTGCTTCATCTGGAAATCTTATTGTTATCAAAACACTTACAGGGTGCGCAAACGCGGCCGCTGAAGCCATCGATTCCTTAAGTTTACCTTTCTTGGTAGGGACAATAGCAGGGGATAATACAATTTTGATTATTGTTGATGATGAAAAAAACGTACTTTTCCTTCAAGAAAAATTTAATGAGTTATTAGGATAAGAGGTATATAATGATTTCTCATATTAGTATTACGGATTTTGCAATAATAAACCAGCTTTCCGTTGACTTTCACCCTGGTCTGAATATCATTACCGGTGAAACAGGTGCTGGTAAATCTATTATTATAGAAGCAATAAGTCTTGTTCTTGGCAGCCGGGCTGATACGACATACATCAGAACAGGTAAAGACAAGTCCTTTGTTCAAATAGTTTTTGAAGATATAAGCAAAGAAATTTGTTTATATTTAAATGAAAACGGTATTGATATTCAAAAGGATTCTCAGATAATTATTACCCGGGAAATTACAACGGGCGGTAAAAGCCTCTGTAAAATTAATGGTCAGATAATTTCAGTTTCAGTTTTAAATAAAATTTGTAAACGCCTGGCTGATATTCATGGGCAATATGATCACCAATCGCTTTTAATTCCAGAAAATCATATAAATTTTGTTGATCTTTACGGTTCCGAACAAATTGGTGTCCTGAAAGAAAATGTTTTTTCAAGTTATAAAAACTATCTGTCGCTGAAACAAAAGCTTTCCTCAATAGTGAAAAACGAAGGTGACTCTCTCCGTCACAGGGACTTTATGGAATTTGAACGAAATGAAATAGACTGTGCTAAGCTTCGAATTGGAGAGGATGAAGAATTATTAAAAGAAATAGCCTTGCTACAAAATGGCGAAAAAATATTTGAAAATCTTCAAATGTCTTATGATACTCTTTATGAATCAACCCCTTCGTGTCTTAGTGAAATCAAAAAAGTGATTGATATGTTGTCAAATGTTGAGGAATTTTCTCC
>JAENWH010000155.1 GCA_016650135.1 Peptostreptococcaceae bacterium | reverse complement strand
AGACTTGATTGTGTTGTAAGAGAAATTGCGAAGCTTCATGTCGTCAATGAGCTTTGCCTTTGCTTGAAATAGAGTCATTTAGAACTCTCCTTAGAATGGTATTAGGCATCTTACAGATGCCAATGCCATGATAAAGGAGAGAGGGAAAACCCTCAAACCCTAAGCATCATTGATGAAGGGATAAAGCCCGGGCCACCGCGTAGCGGTTTAGTACAATGAGAGTAATCCTAATGTTAGGATTACTCTCAGAACCAATATTTTGGGCTGAATAGTTCCCTTACTTTTTTCCAGATTCTTTTCTTACTGATTTAATCGTTTTATCGGAACGAGTATCCTTTCCATCTTTGTTTCTTACAGTTCCAGGAGGAAGCCCCCTAGTCTTTTCAAAAGTTCCAACTGTGCAATCACTTCTAGTTTTTCTTACTGCCATTTTCTATTATCTCCTTAAACGATGATACTTCTCTCCCTAAATAATTTTCAATCCAAGAATAAAATCGAACCTTTTCATCAGCTATGCTTTCACACCACCCCATAATAAATCTTGTAGAAATGGACGAAAACCAAGTCTTTGTAGAGGGTGACTGCTATAGGTATTCAATAAAATCACAACTTCACCCAAGGTTGTGGATTCTGTGGATTTCCTACCCGGTACCCCATTTCTTCAAATCCCGTCAGCAATGCCCTATTTCGGTGGTTTTTGTGGAAAATGTGCAAGTTCTTCACCGGTACCGATAATAGAAGTTAAACTTCTCGATGGCTTCAATCATTGGGCGTCCCTGATTCCCTTGAGCAGGGTCGTTATGATATCGCTGCTGCAGCCTTGGGGTATCTCTATCCTGCAATACCCGAGGTCGATGCAGAGACGGTTGTTGTCTGGAAGTCTAATACTTTTAGGATAATCCCCTACAGACACCTCTGATGAGGACGAATGACAGGTTATGGGAACCATTGCCTTGTTCTTCCTGTTCACCATCGGTGAATATCTTTTCAACCATCCATATAGGGTGGTCCTAGGAATTCCGATCGAATCGGCGAATTTGCCTACCGATTGTCCTGTACTGATGAATTCGAAGCACTGCTCGACCAATCTGATCCTTTTCTTCAATGGGAAATGTGCCTTTGCCATATCTGTATCTTCCAGGGAAAGGATATGGCAATTATGGCTAGTCAGTAAGAGGTGACGAAAAGACGCTTACGACCAAAAGGCCTTGGAATAATCCCCTACCCCGAAAATTCATTTACGTTTTGAAAGTACCTTTTGTCAAAAGGTGGGAAAACCACGTCTTTTTCCATCCGGAAAATTGCTTTGCTGGAAATGCCGAAAATTGCGATGCTGTCTACAACCGATAATAAACATAAGGAATTATTGGAGTTTTGCAATCGGCTCCATATTATAATCTTTAAAAGTCTCCAAATGCAAATCTTTCTCGGAAATGATAAGCTCGTTTTTTCCCCCAATCTTTTCGAACGGCCATTCAATTCCGATGGTAGCATCGTCATATATTATTCCAGAATCATATTCACCAAAAAACACCTCATTACATTGATAGCTTACTATGGAATCTTCAATCACAAGATAACCATGTCCGAAAAACTCTGGAATATATAAGCAATACGCATTTTCTTCAGTTAAATCAAACCCTAACCATTCTCCAAAAGTAGGCGATTCTTTACGTAAATCAACAATCACATCAAACACATGACCTTTAATACAGCGGACCAATTTTGCTTGTTGTTTAATTATTTGAAAATGAATTGCTCTGATAACACCTTTTTTTGAGGTAGTATAAAAAACTTCTTTCAGTTCATGCTCAATTCCATTTTTTCTAAAGGTTTCAATATTGAAGTCTTTTATAAAACAACCTCTATAATCAATAGCCTTAAATGCTTTAATTAAATAGGCACCAGACAGCTTTGTTTTTTGAAAATCAAATTTTTGAATCATATTGCTCCTCATTTAATGTTTTCAACCAATTCATAGTACGTCGAGTTCCTTCTGAGAAAGAAACCTTCGCCTTAAAACCCGTGTCGTTTTCTGTGTAGGAAGTATCAAATGTAGACAAAGGCATATTTGTACCAGTAAAAGATACATTTCCGAACAACGGAACAATATCTGGGGCTAATTCTTGTTGCAATTCCAAAACAAATTCTTTAAGTGGTTTGGCATTTGAACTTCCAATAATATATTCAAAAAAAGGTTTACCTTTTTCAGCTATTAGATAAAAGGCCCGAGCAACATCACTTATATGCACAAAATCATAGTTTTGAGTCGCAGACGTAAACTCAAGAGGTTCTTTATTGATAATCTTTCTGATAGTAGTATTTACAAATCTAGGTGACAATTCCCCTTCACCATAGGTATTTGTAATTATAGGCCAAACTAAATCAATACCAATCTCGCTAGCTACTGATTTGCACATCTGGTGAGCAATGAGTTTACCCATACCATATACATAACCCATACCAGGATGGTTTCCTTGCTTATTAACGGCGGCAACAACCTCCTTCTCCATAATGCTTCCTGCACATAAAAATCTTTTACAGCCAAGTTGTTTTGCAACTTTTAAGCATTCGACTGTATAAATTGCATTGTCCATTTGAAGATTATAATCGGTACGCCCCGGACCAGCCGAACCTGCCCAAGCAAAATGTATAAAAGTGTCATATTCATTTTGGGGTATTCTATTAAGAAATTCTTTTGGTTTAGTTACATCGGCCTTCATGTATGTAAGGTTCTTATGTTCTTTGAGATTTTTAACATTTTCAATGATATCAATTGCTAGAATTTCTACGTGATTTTCTAAAAAATATCTTACTGTATTACTGCCAACAAATCCATCAGCCCCAGTAATTATTATTTTTTTCATTTTACCTCCAAATCATTAACTATCCAAGTCAAAAACCCAAACATGATGACAAAAAATTCCATCTTATATTTCCTCCGAAACGTTCAACCCGCTCAATAAACTCTGATCACTCCACAAATAGTCCCATTCTCCAAATCTTCCTATGGTTATAATACCAATAGAATCAAGATAATTCCGTACAATAGCCCTCTGTTGTTCCATACCCAAATCAAAAATTACATTTCCATAAGGAACAGTACGTATATCAATGAATTCAATTTGGGATTCCATTGCAATGCCCATTCCGTTGAGGGCAAGAATTACTTGTTGTTTGAACCATACATCGCTGAAAGAATGTATTTCATCATTTTTAAAATAAAATTCAAATTGGAGCGAACATTTGCCCTCAGGAACATTATTAGGCGATTTCATACTCGGAGAATAAGCTCGAGCAAAAGGAATTTCTTCATCGTAAACATAAAACCAGAGAGAGGGGATTTTTACTTGTTCATTAAACCCCACAGATGCAAGAACCATTGAAGATGCTTTAAGTTTTCTTGATGCATCGAGTACCGTAAGAGGGACGTTATCCAACATATTAATCACTTCAGGCAAGGGGACACTTGAAATTAATCGTCTATACTGAGCTGACTTACCATTTTCAAACTTTACCATTTTACGAATAGGATCAATGAACATTGCTTTATGTTTCAGAAAAATCCTCTGCCCCTCTGCAATATGCTCGAAGAATGCTTTATACCCACCATTCAAAGGATAACGCATTTCTTTTGCATAATAGGTATTGGGTGTTTCATCAGTCATTGCACCAAATAGAATTTCATCGATTGAAGGTTGATACATTCTGTTTGCAACCCAAGTCGTTGATAACTCATAAGCTTCAGTACACCAGTATTTCTTTGTATATTTTTCTGGATAATTTTCTGAGAAATATTTCCCATATTTCGATTGAAGCCAATCTCCATAGTTATTTATGTCAATTTTATCTTCTCGATTTATAAATCCTTTAATTATTTGAATTCTCTCTTGAATAGGAAGATTATTAAGATTGTTTTGTAAGGGGTGTTTAAGCCATAATCCCTTTGAGAAATTCAAAGCATCAGGTTTATGGGTAAGAAAATCCACTTTATCAAAAATGGCTCTTACTTGTGGATTTTTCGTAAAAGACAGATGAACAGCATAATCAAACCTAAAACCATTGATGAGGAAATTATCACATAAACCCCCAATTCTGTCTCTCATTTCAAATATTTGTGCTTTATCTCCCAATTTATAGCCAGCGCCCAACCCAGAAATTCCTGCTCCAAGAATAATGTCTTTATTTTCCATTTTAGCCTTTATTCATGATTGAAATATGAAGTTATCTGATAGTCTGTTATTTCCTTACTCTCAATTTCATGAGAACCGAAATTTTCATACCATTTTACTACTGAATCAACAGCTTCAAAAATACTCCATTTTGGAGTCCATTTCAATATTGTTTTCGATTTTGAGCAATCAAGCTTTAAGAAATTTGCCTCATGTGGTCCACCATCACCCTGGACCTTCCATGTAGCACCTTCCCAAGATGAACAAAACATCTCTACAAGTTGACCCGTTGTAATACAGTCATCTTCCAAAGGACCAAAATTGTATGCCCCTGAGTATGTTTTATCCTCGTATTGCCTTTTTGCAAGCAGGAGATAGCCAGAAAGACATTCAAGCACATGTTGGTAGGGTCTTATAGAATTGGGGTTACGGATCACAATCTCTTTATTTGCCATGGTTGCCCGTACACAATCGGGAATTATCCTGTCTTGGGCAAAGTCTCCTCCTCCAATGACATTTCCGCTTCGTGCAGTTGAAATGGCAGCAGAATCAGACTTGGAAAAGAATGAATTCCGATAGCTGGACGTCACCAACTCACTACAGGATTTGCTATTTGAGTAGGGGTCATAGCCACTAAGGTTTTCATCCTCCCTATACCCCCAAAGCCATTCCTTGTTCTCATATACCTTATCGGTAGTCACATTGACACAAGAACGAACTGAGGGGGTTTTACGAACAGATTCTAGTAAATTGACAGTGCCCATAACGTTGGTACTGTAGGTCTCAACAGGCTGTTCATAGGAAAGCCTCACCAAGGGCTGGGCTGCAAGATGGAACACTACATCAGGCCTTGCTTGGTCCATGCATTTGGACAAACGGTCATAGTCCCGAATATCACCCATAAAGGAATGCATTTCACCTTCAGTCGCCGTAAGATGAAACAAAGAGGGTTCTGTAGGACTTTCCAATGCATATCCTGTAACCTCAGCACCGGCATTTATAAGAATCCGAGACAACCAAGTCCCCTTGAATCCCGTATGCCCCGTGATGAACACTTTCTTATTCTTGTAGAATTCCAACATATTCACTCCCAAACTTTCCAAGGGGCTTTTCCCTGACTCCACAATTTTTCCAAGAGCTCTTTGTCCCGCAAGGTATCCATACACTGCCAGAAACCATCATGCTT